>DASQOZ010000100.1:0-46177 GCA_035644195.1 Candidatus Methylomirabilota bacterium
CTTGATCGGTCGGCTCGTAGTAGCGTTTGTCCGCGCCCAGATAATCCTGCGGCACGAAATGGCCGGGATGATCGTGCGCGTATTGGTAGCCCTCGCCGTGCCCCAGTTTTTTGGCGCCGGAATAATGCGCGTCCCGCAAATGCTCCGGCACGGCCAGCGTGCGGCCTGACTTCACATCCTCGAGCGCAGCGTCAATCGCGGCGATGGCGCTGTTGCTTTTGTTCGCGGTCGCAATGTAAATCGTAATCTCGGCCAATGGAATCCGCGCCTCCGGCCAGCCGACAAATTCCGCCGTCTGAAACGCCGCGTTCGCCAGCACGAGCGCCATCGGGTCGGCCAAGCCCACGTCTTCTGCCGCGCAAATCATGATCCGCCGCGCGATGAAACGCGGGTCTTCGCCGGCGTGGATCATTTTCGCGAGCCAGTAAAGCGCGGCGTCGGGATCGCTGCCGCGCATGGATTTGATGAACGCGGAAATCGTGTCGTAATGCGCGTCGCCATCGCCGTCATAAACCACGGCCTTTTTCTGGATGCTTTGCCCGGCGACGTCGAGCGTGATGCGAACTTCGCCGTTTTTTTCCGGCGCGGTCGTGAGCGCGGCGATTTCCAAAGCGTTCAAAGCCTTGCGCGCGTCGCCGTCGGAAATTTTCGACAAATGTCGCAACGCGTTTTCATCCGGCGAAATTTTCATGTAGCCGAGTCCGCGTTCTTCGTCTTTCAACGCGCGTTGCAACAGCGAAAATAATTCTTCCTCGCCCAACGGTCGCAGTTCAAAAATTTGCGAGCGCGAGACGAGCGGCGAATTGACGAAGAAAAACGGATTGTGCGTCGTCGCGCCGATGAGTTTGACCACGCCGCTTTCAACGTCGGGCAAAAGAACGTCCTGCTGCGCTTTGTTGAAACGATGGATTTCGTCAATGAACAGAATTGTGGATTGACCTTTGTTTTCAAGGCGATTTGCCGCACCGGACAAAACGCGCCTCATGTCGGCGACGTTTGATTCGACGCCGCTCAAACGCTCAAATTTACTCTTGGTCTGGCGCGCGATGATTTGCGCGAGTGAAGTTTTTCCCGTTCCCGGCGGGCCGAAAAAGATCAGCGATTGAATCCGGTCGGCTTCAATGGCTCGGCGCAGCAATTGTCCCGGCGCAAGGATGTGCGATTGTCCGGCGTATTCATCCAAGTTGCGCGGACGCATCCGGGCGGCGAGCGGCTGGTTGCGGAAATTGTTTTCAGGAGTTTGTTGCGAAGATTTTTCTTCCGGCTGATTTTCAACCGGAGCAGAAAATAAATCGTCGCGCGCCATGAATTGAAATTAGCACCGCCGGAAGATTTGCCCAAAACAAAAAAGCCCGCAACGGGTGGCGGGCTTTGATTTCAAGCGTGAAATTTTACATTTGTTCACGCTTGAAATCTTGAAAGAACCCCCGCCGTTGCCGTGTGCTACTTGATCCTTTGAACTTGTTTCACAACAAGTGGAACTCGCGCGAGGGCTTTCGACTTCCAGTGAAGGCATGTCGGCCACCGCCGCAACTCATTCCGGGATTCGTATAACTACGGTTCAAGGACAGTTGCAAATCACGAACAGGGCAGGGAAATTTTCCGCAAAATGTTATTCAAAGAACGTGCTAACTTCTGATTCCTTTATCCTCTTCCGCGCAAAAATTCTCAAGAAAAAATTCTCAAAAAATTTTCGCTCCGGCAGTTGACAAAACATCACGACAGGTTTAGCACGCGGAAGCCAAAACTTCCGCTCGCGCGCGCAATTTTTTTTCACTAAGCTTTTTCCTCGTTCAAAAATGATGACGTCCGCGCAAATCAGACAATCGTTCCTCGATTTTTTCAAATCGAAGCAGCACTCCATCGTGCCGTCTTCGAGCCTCATGCCCGATTCGCCGAATTTGCTGTTCACGAACGCCGGCATGAACCAGTTCGTGCCGATTTTTCTCGGACAAAAAAAAGCAGAATCGCCACGAGCCGCCAATACGCAAAAGTGCATCCGCGCCGGCGGCAAGCACAACGACCTCGACGACGTCGGCCTCGACACCTATCACCACACGTTTTTCGAGATGCTCGGCAACTGGAGCTTCGGCGATTATTTCAAGAAGGAGGCGATCGATTGGGCGTGGGAACTTGTCGTCAAAGTCTGGAAATTCCCGCCGCAACGACTTTATGCCACGGTTTTCTGTCCCTATCTCGGCGAACCCGGTTGGGAAAAGAAATGGGCCAACGAACTCGAACAAGTCCTCGTCCTCTCGATGACTTCGCCGACTTACATTCCGCCGAACGCGAACGCGTCGCCGTTCGAGATCGCCGATCAGGAAGCCGCGATGTTTTGGGCGAAGAAATTTACCGCCGCCGGTTGCGACCCGAAAGTCCACATCGTCCCCGGCAACAAGAAGGACAATTTCTGGATGATGGGCGAAACCGGTCCGTGCGGTCCATGCACCGAAGTCCACGTTGACCTCACGCCCGACGGCAATACGCGCGGAAGCCTTGTGAATAAAGGAGATTCGCGCTGCATCGAAATCTGGAATCTCGTCTTCATCCAGTTCAACGCGAATCCCGACGGCACATTTGCGCCGTTGCCCGCGCAGCACGTTGACACCGGCATGGGTTTCGAGCGCGTGACTTCAATCATCCAAGGCACGAAAAACTTTTCCGATTTCGCCAATGCAAAAATTTCCAATTACGAGACGGATATTTTCCGCCCCATCTTCGACGAACTGGAAAAACTTTCCGGCAAAAAATACGGCAGCACGTTGCCCGTAGGACAGGCTTCCAGCCTGTCTCAAACTTCGGGAATTAAAGATGGAGACAGGCAAGATGCCTGTCCTACGCCGGAGCAAATCGCGCTCGACATCGCGTTTCGCGTCATCGCCGACCATATCCGCACGTTGAGCTTTGCGATTGCTGACAGAATCCAGCCTGACATTAAAGGACGGAACAGCGTCTTGCGTAGCATCCACAAACGCATGTCGCGCTACGCTTCAACAATTGATGTCAAAGACGAACTTCTTGTGCAAATGCAAGATGCTCTTGTCGAAACACTGGCGACTACGATGGGGGATGTTTTTCCCGATGTCCGCAATCAGAAAGAACACATAAAAAATGTTCTTCGCCGAGAGGCGGATGTGTTTAACAAGACGTTGGCAAGGGGCGTAACAAGGTTCAATACGGCTATTTATGAGGAATTTCTTAATGAGATTGCTCGTTCTCGTGCAGACACCCGCTATCAATTCCGATTCCTGAACATTACTTCGAGCGGTAGTTCAATTTCAAACGTCCAAGACTTTGGCTCAAAACTTCCTGAAGTGGTAATTAATATTCTATCTCCAGATTGGCAGTTGCTGAAGAAGCTATTTCCAGATTGGCAATTCAACATAGCGCGAGTAATCCCGGGAAGTGCTGCATTTGAACTCAACGACACCTACGGCTTCCCGCTCGACCTCACCGAATTGATGGCGCGTGAACGCGGTTTGACCGTGGACAAGGACGGTTTTGAAAAGTTGATGGAAGAGCAGCGCGCCCGCGCCCGCGCCGCGCAAAAAAAAGAAGTCATTTCACTTTCGCAAATCGAAACGACCGCGCCGACAAAATTTGTCGGCTTTGAGAATCTTTCGATTCAGGCCAAAGTTTTGGAAATCGTTTCGCTTAAGGATAAAACCGCTGTCGTGCTGGACGCGTCGCCGTTTTATGCCGAGATGGGCGGACAGGTCGGCGACACCGGCGAAATATCGAACGAAGGAAAACTTTGGCGAATCAGTAACACGCAAAAATCGGGAAATACTTGGCTGCATTTTCTTGGGGTGGAACAGGCCTCCGGCCTGTTCGCTTCGGCGTCACGCCGAAGCAATGCTGCGTCCGGCGAGACGGCTGTGCCACCTATTGGTTCCACAGTTTCACTTTCCGTTGATGTGAATCGCCGCCGCGCCATTGAGCGGCATCACACCGTCACGCATTTGCTGCACTGGGCGTTGCACGAAGTCGTTAGCAAAGACGCGACGCAGAAAGGTTCGTTCGTCGGGCCGGATAAATTGACGTTCGATTTCAATTCGCAGGCGCTCACACCGCAGCAGATTTCAGATATCGAGAAATTGGTAAACGAAAAGATTTTAGAAAATGCGGGCGTGTCGTGGACGGAAGTTTTGTATGCGGACATGAAATCGCGCAAGGACGTGATGCAATTCTTCGGCGATAAATACGGCGACATCGTGCGCGTCGTGCAAATCGGCGGCGGAGCAGGGGAATTGAACGGTTTTTCGATGGAACTCTGCGGCGGCACGCACACACGCGCGACAGGTGAAATCGGTTTATTTCGCATCGTCGGAGAAAATGCGATAGCGGCGGGCGTCCGCAGAATTGAAGCCGTTGCCGGACTCGAAGCTTACAAACGAGCGAATGACGAATTGCATTTGATTAAAAATCTTGCCGACAAAATCAATTCACCCGTTCACGAACTGGAAAAGAAAATCGAATCGCTGCTCGCGCATCAAAAAGAGTTGGAGAAACAACTGAAAGCATCGCAGCAAAGGCAAGCGGCTGAAATTGCGAAATCGCTTTTTGAAAAATGGCGCGGAACTGCCGCGCGCGACACGCAGCAGAGCGACCGGGACGGTCGCGCTCCCCACATTATTGAAAACCTTGGCGCGGTGGACGGAGATTTTTTGCAGGCTGTCGCCGATTCGTTGAAAGGCCGGTTCAAAGGCGTGATGATTTTGGGCGGCGCGACGGGCGGCGCGGTTGCATTGGTCGCAGCGGTTTCACCGGAATTTGTTTCAAAAATTCAGGCGGGAAAAATTATTCAAACCATCGCGCTGATTGTCGGTGGCAAAGGCGGCGGCAAACCTGACAACGCGCGCGGCGGCGGCAAGGATGCGGGCAAGTTGGACGAAGCGCTCGCAAAAGCGAAAACGTTGTTGAACTGATTCAGGTTAATGGTTGAAAAGCGCAGCGCGGAGGACGAAATGCGGCTGCTCTTTATTTGCGTCATGTCCATTTCGAAGCGCGACTTGCCGGAATCAAAAGTGATTTTGCCGGGCATTGTGAGCGGGTCGCCTTTTTGCGGGTGTCAGTGGTTTGCAATTCCATGGTGGCGGAAAAAGTTTGGTTGTCGCCGAACAATTTGCTCGTGGCCGCGTCAAAATTCGATCCGCCCGGAGCCGTGGGTTGAGCGTGGACATTGAAATTCAGGCAGAGGAATCCAAGCAGGATTGTGGAAAAGAATTTTTTCATACTTTGAAATGCCAAATAGCCGATGTAGCGATGAACCTATTTTTAATATGCAAACAATAGGTTTTTGCAAAGTCAAATAATCACTGCATCAAATCTTCCTTCGTCAGCACGCGCTTCTGCATTTCGTTGACGATGATGCGCACGCGGTCAAGCACCATGTCCTGCGTTTCGGCCAGCGCGTAAGATTTCAATTGCACGCGCACGGCGGCAACCGGCACGCCGTTGCGGTCGTTCAACGCCATGTCCACCGCCACCGTTCCCTTGCCGTGGCCGTAAAAAACCCTTCCATTTTCAAGCGTGTTTTTCTCCGCGTCCGTTCCCGGCTGGCCGATTTCCGTTTCATCCTTGCTGGCGATGATTCGCGGATGGCCTTTGTCGTCGAGCGTATAAATCCGCAAACCCAAAATGCGCGGATATTGTTTCATGATGTCGCGCACGAGCGTTTGCGCGGCGGGAACAACCGGCGTGTAATCAATCGTCGTGTTGCCAAAATAACTCACGGCGTCGGATTTCGTCCAAAATCCGATCTTGCCAGTCGAAAATGAAGTGTCGTGCAGCGGCAACGTCGCCGGTTTGCCATCAAACCAGAAATTGATCTGGTCGCCTTCGCATTGGATGGCGAGCGCGTGCCAGACATTGGTGGAAATCTCCACGTCCGGCCCGATCGGATTTCCACGCGCGCCGTTCACGACTTTGTAAAATCGCAAATTGTGTCCCAACGCGCTCGCGCGGATGACATAAAAATTCGACGCATTCTGATAACGGAAAACCATTCCCGCCATTTGCTCCGTCACGCCGCTGACGATTTTGAATTGCGTCGTCAGCTTGAAATTTTTGAACATCGCGCTGTCGTAAATGAACACGGGAAAACGTTCGTCGGTTTGGTCCCGGCTCAATTGCGCGAGCACGGCGCGTTTCACGGGGACAGGTGGTGTTGGTGTGACTTGCGGCATCAACGGCGTGGAAAAAGCCGCAGGCGCATCGTCGAAAATAATTTTCCAATCGCCCGGCGCGCCGCTTCCGGCGATCACACTGGAAAAGTTTGTCGGGGTTTGATTGACAGGAAAATCGCTGAAAGTGATTTTGATTTCCGCGCCGGACGCTGAAAATCCAAGCGCAATCAGGAACAGAAGGAAAAAATTTTGCACACCGAAGCGTGGCAAAAAAAAAGCCGGGCGACAAGCATGTTGGAAGTTAAATTTTAACGCAAAGACGCAAAGATGCGAAGGCGCAAAGGTTTTCAGGCATGGCTTTTATGAAACTATGAATGCTTAATCCAAAAACAAGCCCGTATTCTTTGTCGTCGGCTTGCGTCTTTGGCTCTTTGCGCCCTTGCGTTAATTCCGAATTGTTACGCTTTCCAAACCATGTCCGCGACCGTGCGTCCGGCCGGAATGAACGGCAGCACGTGTTCGCTATAAGGTGTCACCACGTCGAGAACGTAGGCGATCTTTGAATCGAGCATCCGCTGGATCGCGGCGCGCAAATCCTTTTTGAACATCACGCGCTCGCACGGCACGCCGAACGAATTGCACACGCGGACGTAATCGGGATAAATTTCGGCGCGATGGTCGGGGTCGCCGAGATAAGTGTGTCCGCGATTGCCTTTGTAAAAATTATCTTCCCATTGCACCACCATGCCGAGGTGCTGGTTGTTCAAGATGATCGCCTTCGCGGCGATTTTTTCGACGTGCGCGGTCGCGAGTTCCTGAATGTTCATCAGGAACGAGCCGTCGCCATCAATGTCAATCACTTCCTTATCGGGATGCGCGACTTTGACTCCGAGCGCGGCGGGATAGCCGAAACCCATTGAGCCGAGTCCGGCGCTGGTGATGAGCTGGCGCGGGAATTTATATTTATACCATTGGCCGCTCCACATCTGATGCTGACCCACGCCGGTCGTGATGAACGCATCGCCGTTGGTCAGTTCGTAAAGCATCTCGATGACCATTTGCGGAAGAATCACCTGGTCTTCGTGACCCTTCAAATGGTCTTTCATGTGATCGCTGTTGGCAATTTCCGGCGTGACGGCATAGGCAAACGGCCCTTTCTTTTTCCACTCGGCGATTTGTTCGAGCCATGCCGTGTGCTTTTTTGTGAGCGGACGTTTTGCAATCATCGCGTTGAGCCGCGTGAGCGCATCCTTGATGTCGCCGACCACAGGCAAATGTGCCTTGCGATTTTTGTTCAATTCCGACGCGTCAATGTCCACGTGGACAATCGTGCCGTGTTTGCAAAATTCCTCGAACTTGCCGGTCACGCGGTCATCGAAGCGCACGCCGAATGAAAGCAGCAAATCCGCGCCGTCCTTGAGCTTCACCATCGGCGCGTCGAAGTTCGCGCGCTTTTCGTATTCGCCGTTGACCGCCCAATTCGCGAACGCCGCGCCGTGCATTCCGAGCCAGCGCAATGAAAGCGGATGCGTTTCTGGAAAACCGCCGACGCCCATGATGGTCGTTGTCACGGGAATGTTCGTCGCTTCGGCGAATTTTTTCAATTCCGCCGCCGCGCCGCTCGTGATGATGCCGCCGCCGCAATAAAGCACCGGACGTTCGGCCTTTTCGATTAGGCCGAGAATTTCGTTGAGCGCCACTTCGTCTGCTTTCAAATCCGGCTGCGTGTAGCCGGGCAAACCTTTTTTGATCTGCTCCAGCGTCGGCCAGACGGGTTGCGCTTTTTGCTGCTGAATATTTTTGGGGAAATCAATCACGACCGGGCCGGGACGACCGGATTCGGCGATGTAAAACGCCTCTTTCACGATGCGCGGAATGTCGTTGATGTCCGTCACGAGATAGGAATGTTTCACGATTGGAAGCGTGACGCCGATGATGTCTGTCTCCTGAAATGCGCCGCGTCCGATCATGTTTTGGTTCACCTGGCCGGTGATGGCGATGAGCGGGCAGGAATCCATGTAAGCGTCGGCGATGGCGGTGACGAGATTCGTCGCGCCCGGGCCGCTCGTGCCCATGCACACGCCGGCCTTGCCGGTCGAGCGTGCGTAACCTTCCGCCGCGAAACTGCCGCCCTGTTCGTGGCGCGGAAGAATGGTGCGAATTTTGGAATGCGTAAGTGACTGGTGGATTTCCATGCTCGCGCCGCCGGGATACGCGAAAATGACTTCAACGCCTTCGCGTTCGAGCGCCTTCACAAAGATGTCGCGCCCGAACATCGCGGGGCCGACTTCTGCGCGGCTGCGCGTGGACGATTTCATTTGCCGCGATGAAGCGGATTTTTTTTCAGCAGTTGCAGTTATTTTGCTCATACGATTTTTCGCTGTGCGGCTGACAGCGCGGATTAAAGCAAAAACCCGCAGCCGTTTCCAGCCGCGGGTTCTTGTTAAATTTCAGTTCAACAAGCGCCAACGGCGTCGCCAACTACGACGACGGCCAGAATGACAACTTGTGACAAATTATTCAACATGGAGGAAAACGTAATCGTTTCGCGCGAACCGGTCAAGCTATTCCGCTTTGGCTTTCTTTTCCGATTTCGCTTTCACCGGTTTTTCGCCTTTGACGGCACGAGGTTTTTTCTCTTCGGGAGCGGCTTCGACTTTTTCAGTTTCAGCGTGCTTGCCGTGGCCGCGTTTTTCCGTTCTCGCCTTTTTGCCTTCGTCGGTTTTGGTTTCAGCAGCCGCTTCAGCCGGAGCAGTCACCGGCGTCAAGCTTTCGACGCGCACTTTGAGCGTGCTTTTGACTTCGGCGTGCAAATGCAATTCGATTTCATGTTCGCCGAGCGTTTTGAGCGGGTGTTCGAGATGGATTTTTCTTTTTTCGAGCGTGATGTCGAACTGATGCTTCAATTCATCAGCAATCATGCCTGCCGTGACCGAACCGAACATTTTGCCGTCTTCGCCCGCTTTGACTTTGATGACGCAAATCAATTTCTGCACGCCCTTGGAAAGCTCGGTCATGGTGTTGAACTCGTGCGCCTCGCGCTCGGCGCGTTTCTGTTTGAGCGCCTCGGTGTGGCGCTTGTTCGCCTGCGTCAGCGGGATCGCCAGCCGTTGCGGAAACAAATAATTGCGCGCGTAACCGGCGGCGACGCGGACTTGGTCGGATTCACCGCCGAGGCCGACGATGTTGTGCGTGAGGATGACTTCAGTTTTTGGCATACGAAATTTTTTGGATTGCTGCGGTTAAAAATCAGAATGGAACGTCGTCACTTTCGGGCGGCGCATCGCCTTCAACGGGTTCACTTGCGGGCGCACTGGCTGCTGCTGGACGCGGCATACGTGGAGCCGCCGATGCGCCACCTTCGCCGGCTGTGGGTGCGCTGCCGAGAAATTGAATAGTTTCCGCGACGACGCCAAGACGCTGACGTTTTTGGCCAGTTTGTTTGTCGTCCCATTGATCCAGCTTGAGCCGGCCCTCGACGAGAATCGGACGGCCTTTGCGCATATATTGTCCGACGTTTTCCGCCGTGCGGCCAAAAACATCCACGTCCACAAAAGTGACCTCCTCTTTTTTCTCGCCGCTTTCGCTTGTCCAATTACGATTGACCGCCAGACCAATCTTGGCAATGGCCGTGCCTTTTGGTGTGTAGCGCAATTCAGGATCGCGCGTGAGATTTCCCATCAAAATCACTTTGTTGAAGCTGGCCATAAAATTCCTTTGCGTTATTTCGCCGGTTTCAGTTCGGGCGATTCCGTGAACAGCACGCGGAACACGTCGTTGTTCAGCGCGAATTTGGAATTCAACTGCGCGATGATCGCTTCCGGCGCGTTGAAAATCACGTTCGCGTAAAAACCGGCGGTGTGCTTTTTGTCAGCCACGCGCGCGAACGTTTTGCGATCCATTTTCTGGACCGTTTCGACGTTGCCGCCTGCCGACGAAATTTCCGCGGAAATTTTGTCGAGCGCGTCTTTGACGCTTTCTTCCTTGCCTTGCGTGTTCAGGATGAACAAACCTTCGTATCGTTTCATTTCTATTTTTTTCGTTTGGTAGGGACGCCGCGCTGCGGCGTCCGGTCGGCGCAGCACGCCGACCCTACCTAAATTGTTACACTACCGTTAAATTGACTCATTGCTTTTTCAATTCCAGCTTCCAACCAAGTTTCAATTTGATTTGAAGCCCGATCCAAAACTTTTTCCAACAATTCGTTCCCGGCTGAATCAAATTTTCCGAGAACGTAATTCGTGATCTCTCGCGAACCGTCTTGGCGTCCAATGCCGATTTTCAACCGCGCAAATTTCTGCGACGCCAAATGCTGTTCAATGGACTCCAAACCGTGATGTCCACCGCTGCTGCCGTCCGGACGCAACCGAATCGTGCCCAATGGCAAATCCGCGTCGTCCGCCACGACCATCAATTGCGCCAACGGCAACTGATAAAAATCTTTCAACGCACCAACCGTCTCGCCGCTCAAATTCATGAACGTCTGCGGCTCGCACAGCAAAATCCGTTTGCTATTGTGTTCGGCCTTCGCGATCCGCGCCTTGAACTTCCGTTCGTTCGTCCAATTCGCCTTCCACTGTGCCGCCAATTTTTCGACCAGCAAAAAACCGGCGTTATGGCGCGTTTTCGCATAATCCGCGCCCGGATTTCCCAAGCCCACGATGAGATGCAATGGCTCCATGCGCGGGAAAAGCGGCTCGCGCCGCAAAAATTATTTCTTCTTCTCGGCCTTGGCGTCGGGTTTTGCCTCGGCTTTTTTGTCGGCTCCAGCAGCGGCGGCTTTCGCGTCGCCCTTTGCCGGAGCTTTTTCGCCGGCTTTCGTGGGCGCGGCGCCTTCTTCGCCTTCTTTCTTTTCCTTCGTCATTTCGACGTCCGCAGCGCCCTTGGCTTCGGTCGCGACCACTTCTTCTTCAGCGCGCGGTGCTGCAACAGCGATGACGGAAATATGTTTGTCGCCCATGATCTCGACGCCTTCCGGCGCTTTGATTTCGCCGAGATGAATGGCCTTGCCGATCTCAAGGTGAGCCACGTCAACGATGATCTGCTCCGGTAAATTTTTTGGGAGGCAACGGACTTTGAGCTTGAACAAAATGTGTTCGAGCACGCCGCCGCCATTTTTTACGCCCGCCGCTTCGCCGACAGTTTCGAGCGGAACCTGGACGGTGACTTTTTCATTTTCGGCGACTTCGTGGAAATCTACGTGAAGAACTTTTCCATCAACCGGATGATGTTGGATTTCTTTCACGAGTGCGAGGCGCTTGGAACGCGCGTCGTTTTCAACGGACAAATCCACGAGCAGATTTTCCGAGACGGAATGGTGGATGAGGTCGCCGATTTCCTTGGCGTTGATTTCCAGATTTTGCGGCTTGGCCTGACGGCCGTAAATGGTCGCGGGCACGCGGCCTGACGCGCGGAGTTTTGTGACTTCGGCGCGCTGCACTTGCGAACGCGAAAACGCTTTCAACGGGACTGATTTCATTTTATTAAAAAAATTAAATTTTTCTGCGGCAAACGCTAACTGGTGCGCCCGCCTTTGAACTCAAAGAGCGAGTTCACCGACGAATTGCTGTGAATCCGTTTGATGGCTTCGCCCAAAAGCCCCGCCACCGACAGCGTCGTAATCTTCACACCGTCAATCGCAGGGCGTTGGACTGTATCAGTTGTAATCAATTCGTCAATCGCCGATTTTCGCAATCTTTCGATGCCCGTTTCACCCAAAATCGCGTGCGAAACGCAGGCCAGAATCTGATTCGCGCCCTTTTTCTTCAATAACGACGCGGCTTCCGTCAATGTTCCCGCCGTCTCCGTCAAATCATCCACGATCAAAACGTTCTTGCCTTTGATTTCGCCGATGACCGCCATGGACTCGACGTGCGTCGCGCTTTTGCGCCGTTTGGCGACAATCGCCAGCCCCGCTTCGAGCACTTGCGAATACGCGTGCGCCATTTTCAAACCGCCGGTGTCCGGGCTGACCACGACGAGATTCGTCAATTTTTTCTTCTTCAAATAATCATACATCACCGGCGCGGCATAAAGATGATCCACCGGGATGTCGAAGAAACCTTGAATCTGCTGCGCGTGCAAATCTATCGTGAGAATGCGATTTGCGCCGGCGGCCACCAAAAGATTTGCGACCAGTTTCGCCGTGATGGGAACGCGCGGTTGATCTTTTCGATCCTGACGCGCATAACCGTAAAATGGCAGGACAGCTGTGATGCGTTTCGCGCTCGCGCGGCGCAACGCATCCATCATGATGAACAGTTCCATCAGATTATGATTCGTCGGCGGCGATGTCGGCTGCACGATGAAGACTTCTTCGCCCCGCACATTTTCATCAATTTTCACGAACGTCTCGCCATCGGGAAACGGCTTGATGGTGCATTTGCCCAGTTCTGCTCCGATGGATTTGCAGATGGCGTTCGCCAAAGGTTGATTTGCTGTGCCGCTAAAAATTTTCACGATTTGTAATTCTGGTTAAAAGAAAAAACCGCCGCAGTCGGCGGAGGAAAATACGCAATGACTTTAACAACCGGAATTAACGGCGCAAGCTGAAATTGAAGTTGCCCTGAAAGCCATTTGCCATTTCAATTTGTCGGAGCGATGAACATCCAGAAGCCATCGGCAAATACCTGCGATTGGAAAAAATCTTTTCTATGGCTCGCGCTTGCTGTGGCGTGTTTTCATGCAGCCTATGCTTCAATCCAATTCCCTGCGCTCGGCCTTTTTATTTTTGGCTATGCCTATTTTCTAATTCGACTGACCGACCAGCCAAACGTCCGCCGCGCGTTTTATTTCGGGCTGGCGACGGGATTTCTTTGCGCCGCGCCGCAATTATTTTTCTTTTGGAAAATTTTCAGCGTGGCGGCAATTATGCTTTGGATCGTGTTCGCATTTTGGATTGGGCTGTTCGCGGCGATTGTCTGCGGCAGCATCCGACGCTGGGGAAAAGCCAAAGCGATGTGGCTGATTCCGATTGTCTGGACGGGAATCGAATATTTCCGCAGCGAACTTTATTATCTGAAATTCTCATGGCTGAATGTCGGGTATGCCCTGCCAAATTTCCAGCTAGCTTCGCTTGACGTGTTTGGAATGTATAGCGTCGGCTTTTTAGTCTTTTTAATCACGGCAACTTTCTCTTTCAGACCGATCCTTAAAAAATTTCAAATCCTGTCCATCATCCTTATTTTCGTGATTCCAATCGCCTTGTTTTTTACGCTAAATGCCGCGCTTAGATACAAACGCATTTCGCAACTCTCCCTCGTCGGCATTCAAATGGAATTTCCGTCCGTTGGAATTCTTCCAAAAGTTCTCAATCAGGCTTTGGCAAAAAACACCAACGCGCAGATTTTCGTCTTGAGCGAATATACGCTCGACAGCGGGGTTCCCGATTCACTGAAAAATTGGTGCCGTGACAATTCAAAATTTCTTGTCGTCGGCGGAAAAGATGTCGTCACCAATCACATTTACTACAACACAGTTTTCGTCGTCGGCACAAATGGCGAAATTATTTTCAAACAGGCCAAGAGCGTTCCGATTCAATTTTTCGACGATGGACTTCCCGCGCCGAAGCAGGGAGTCTGGAATTCGCCTTGGGGAAAAATTGGAATCTGCATCTGCTATGATTTGAGTTACACGCGCATCACTGATGAATTGGTGAAGCAAGGAGCGCAGTTACTCATTGTTCCTACGATGGACGTTTCTGAATGGGGAAAGCACGAACATGAATTGCATTCGCGTGTTGCGCCGGTGCGCGCGGCGGAATATGGCATTCCGATTTTCCGGCTCGCAAGCTCCGGCATTTCGCAAGCCGTCACCGGCGGAGGTTACGTCGTCGCGCAAACTTCTTTTGATAAATCCGGTGAAATTCTTTCCGCACAACTACGATTGCCGACGCACGGCTCGCTTCCGTTGGACAGATTTCTCGCGCCGATCTGCACCGGCATTACTGCCATTGTGACGGCCGTGTTGATATTTTTGAATTGGAAAGACAATCGCGCGAAATCAAAAAGCTCTTAAAACTTATTCGGGCGCAATTTTCACCTCAAAGTCCCGGAGCAATTCCGCTTTTCACGCCGGTATGGCGGATGTCCTGCGCTTCGTAAAGAAAAACGACGTCTTCCGCGACATTCGTCGCATGGTCGGCAATTCGCTCTAAACTTTTGGAAGCGACCATCCAATGCAGGCAACGGCCAATCGTGTCGGGATTTTCCTCCATGTGCTGCACGAGCGCGGCGTGAATCTGTTTGTTCATCGCGTCCACTTCCTTGTCGCGCGGAATGATGGCGCGGGCGGCGGCGGAATCCTTGTTCACAAACGCGTCGAGCGCGACCTTGAGCATTTCGAGCGCGAGCGCGGCGATGCGGGGCAAATCCAAACTCAATTTTATCGGCGGTTCCTGGCACAAGTCGCGCGCGCGCTTGGCGATTTTCGACGCTTCATCGCCGATGCGTTCGAGGTCTTGCGAAATTTTCATCGCGACAGTCACCAGCCGCAAATTTGTCGCGAGCGGCGCCTTCGTCAAAAGCTGGATGGCGAGGTCGTCAATCTCGACTTCAAAATGGTCAATGACGCGGTCATCTTCCTTGACGCGGATGGCGAGTTCGGAGTCGCGCTGAACCAATGCCTGCACGGCGCGGTTCACCGCAGTTTCGGCGTGGCTGGCCATCGTCAGCAATTTTTGCCGCAATTCGTCCAGACCCTTTTCAAAATGATTGTCCATAACCTGTTTTCAAAAATAGCTCAACCGAACCGTCCTGTCACATAATCTTCCGTGCGTTTCTGTGCCGGGCTGGTGAAAATTTTTGGCGTCGGGCCAAACTCGACCAGTTCGCCGAGATAAAAAAACGCGGTGAAATCCGACGCGCGCGCCGCCTGCTGCATATTGTGCGTGACGATGACAATGGTGTAATCCTTTTTCAAATTGCGAATCAAGTCTTCAATTTTTGACGTGGCCAACGGATCGAGCGCGGAAGCCGGCTCGTCCATCAGCAAAACCTCCGGTTGCACGGCCAGCGCGCGCGCGATGCAAAGGCGCTGCTGCTGTCCGCCGGACAAACTGATGGCTGGCGCGGACAAACGGTCTTTCACTTCGTCCCAAAGCGCGGCCATGCGAAGCGATTGTTCGGTGCGTTCAGCGAGAGTTTTTTTATCGCGAATGCCGTTGAGCCGCAGACCGACGGTCACATTTTCATTGATGGACATTGTCGGGAACGGATTGGATTTCTGGAAAACCATCCCGACGCGGCGGCGGACGACGACGGGCTGGATGTTCCGCGAATAAATGTCGTCGCCGAACAGTTTGATTTCGCCTTCCATGCGCGCTTCGGGATTCAATTCGTGCATCCGGTTGATGGCGCGCAGAAAAGTGGATTTGCCGCAGCCGCTCGGCCCGATGATGGCGGTGACGGCGCGCGCGGCGATGTCGAGCGAAACATTTTTGACGGCCGCATTTTTGCCGAAAAAGACGGAAAGATTGCGAACGGCCAGGGCCGTCGCGTTCTGCATTGGATTTTCTGTGGCGGGCATGATTTCAATTTCAAATTTTTTGCCGGAACCGGTCACGCGTCAAAAAACGGACGCCGATGTTGATGGCCAGCACGAGCAAAAGCAAGACCAGCGCGCCCGCCCACGCCTGCCGGTGCCAGTCGTCGTAAGGCGAGATCGCGTAGGCAAAAATTTGCAGCGGCATCGCGGCGATGGGTTCGGTCAAATTGTGCGCCCAAAAACGGTTGCCCAAGGCGGTGAACAGCAGCGGCGCGGTTTCGCCCGCGACGCGCGCGAGTGCGAGCAAGACGCCGGTGACAATTCCCTTGAGCGCGGTGCGGATGACGATTTGCAGGATGGTTTTCCATTTTGAAATTCCCAGCGCGAGCGCGGCTTCGCGATAACCGCCGGGCACAAGCTGCAAAACTTCCTCGGTCGTCCGCATCACGAGCGGAATCATCATCATGCCGAGAACGACGCCGCCCGCGAGCGCGGAAAATCCGTGCATCGGAACGACCATCAGCGCATAAACAACAATTCCCCAGGTGATGGACGGCACGCCGTTCAAAATGTCGGCGGCGAAACGTATCCACCAGTTCAATTTTGTTCCGCCGTATTCGGAAAGAAAAACGCCGCCGAGCACACCGACCGGCACGCCGATGACCGCGGCCTGCGCGAGCAAAATAAATGTTCCGACGATGGCATTTCCCATTCCGCCGCCGGTTTCGCCGACGGGTTTTGGCAATTGCGTGAAAAAGGCGAGATTGATCGAGCTGAAACCTTCCTTGATCAAATGATAAAACACGAGCAACAGCGGCGTGACGACCAAAATCGCGCACGCGAACGTGAGCATTTGCATGAACACGTTCTTGAAATTGCGCCAGTTATGGTTCGGGGCGGTCATTTAATTTTGCGGCTTGACGCTTGGCCCTGAAAAAGTTTTCAGAAGCAGTTGGGCAAAAATATTGACCAGCACGGTCACGCCGAGCAGGACGAGGCCGATCTCAAACAGCGCGCTCGGATACAAATCGCCGGTGGCTTCGTTAAATTCATTTGCGATGACGCTGGCGAGCGTGTAGCCCGGCGCGAAAAGCGATTTGACGATTTGCGGCGTGTTGCCGATGACCATTGTGACGGCCATCGTTTCGCCAAGCGCGCGGCCAAGCCCAAGGATCACCGCGCCGAACAAACCTTTTTTCGCGTAGCTCAACACGGCGATGCGCGTGACTTCCCAACGCGTTGCGCCGAGCGCGTAGGCGGCTTCGCGTTGGAGTCCGGGAACGGAGCGCAGGATTTCGCGCGAAACGGACGTGATGATGGGAATGATCATGATGGCGACGATGATTCCGCCGGCCATCATGCTGACGCCGTAAATCGGGCCTTTGAAAAATGGCAGGAAGCCGAGATATTTTTGCAGCAGCGGGAAAAAATGGTCGCGTAACCACGGCACCATCACAAAAATTCCCCATAGGCCGAGGATGACGCTCGGCACGGCGGCGAGGAGTTCGATGAACATGATGAGCGGCTGGCGGATGCGGAGCGGCGCGAGTTCGGTGAGATAAACGGCGGTGGCGATGCTGATGGGCACGGCGATGACGAGCGCGATGGCTGCCGAAACGAGCGTGCCAAAAATAAATGGCAGCGCGCCGTAGACGTCATTGACCGGATCCCAATTGCTGGTGACCAGAAAATGCCAGCCGAATTTTTGGAGCGCGAGATGCGAACCGCGAAACAATTCGTAACCGATGAGCGCAATGAGCGCAAAAATGGCCAGCGCCATCAGCAGCGTCAGCCATTTGAACGCGCGGTCACCAAATTGACCGCCCGCCGTTTTCATCGTTGCTTCCGTTCCATTCACAATTTTTCTCTTTCGCAAAAATCAAAAGGACGAAGAGCGGGAGGAACTGCGCTCTTCGTCCTGCTCACGCCCATAAAAATACCGGGCGCCGGAACGAAGTCATTATTTAATTGTGTCAACCAACTTCAATTCCCGCTGCTGCACTTCATCCGGCAGCGGCGCATAATCGAGCGCGGGCGAAAGTTTTTGCCCTTCCGTGACCGCCCACTTCAAAAAACTGACGAGTTTTTGGCCGCGCGCCGCATTTTTAGGATGCTGATAGACAAGCACCCAGCTTGCGCCGGAAATCGGATACGCTTTTTCGCCGGGCGCATTGACCATCGAGAAACGGAAATCATCGGGGATTTTCGCGGTCGCGAGCGCGGCGCTGACGGAATCGGGGGCGGGCGAAATGAAATTGCCCGTTGAATTTTTCATGTCGGCGAACGAGATTTTATTCTGGTCGGCATAGGCAAGTTCCGCATAACCGATTCCGCCGGGTTGTTGTTTGACCTGTCCGGCCACGCCTTCGCTGCCTTTGGCGCCCAAACCGACGCCAGCCGGCCATTGCACCGCCGAACCTTTGCCCACGCTGTCCGCCCAGGCGGGATTCACCGCGCTCAAATAGTCGGTGAAAATAAAACTCGTGCCGCTGCCGTCAGAGCGGTGAACAGGGATGATGCCGGTGTCCGGCAAATCAACGCCGGAATTCAACGCGACGATTTTTGGGTCGTTCCACTTGGTGATATTGCCCAAATAAATTCCGGCGAGCACTTCGCCGTCCAATTTCAATTTTGGATTTCCCGGCAAATTGTAAATGACGGCCACGCCGCCGGCGACAACGGGAATGTGCAGAATTTTTCCCGGCGCAGCGGCCATCGCTTCGGGTTTCATCGGCGCATCGGACGCGCCGAAGTCCACGGTCTGGCTCGTCAGATTTTTTATTCCGCCACCCGAGCCGATGGACTGGTAGTTGAATTGAACGCTGGGATCAATTTTTGAATACGCCTCGAACCATTTGGTGAAGGCCGGATAATCAAATGTCGAACCCGCGCCAGTAATGGTCGGCACATCAGCGGCCTGTGCCGTGAGCAATGAAGCGCCGCCGAGGATTGAAAGAATTATTTTTTTCATTTTCGTTTTATGAGTTGAGCAGTTTTGTTTTGGTTAATCACGTTACGTTCAGGTTAAAACTTCAACGTTAAATCGGCCAAGAAGTGTGTGGCTCCGGTTTTTGCCGTCGGAAATGCAGTGGTATTTTTAACCAGATCATTCACATAACAAGTGACCGACAAGGTCAGCGAGTCATAGATGGAATAATTGAACTTCACAAGATGGCCTTTGACATTCGTTCCGCCTGCGGCAGTGCCGGTGGTGGCCGCAGTTGGGAAGGTGGCGATATTATCGTCATCCACAACTTGATCCCACCATGCGTCTGCTTCGAGGCGTTGGTAGCGATAGGAAACGTCCCACGCGCCGCGTTTGCCGGATTTGCCGAGCGTCACGCCCGCCCAATAACCTTTGTTGTTGCTGGGTGCGGCGGGATTGTCCATGTATTCGCCGGCGAGCTTGACCGGGAATTTGCCTGCGTAAAGCGGAAAACTGTCCAGCGTGTAAGTCACGCTGCCGCTGGCGACGATAGGATTGTAATGATACTTGAATGCGCTGCCGACCATCGTATTGCCCAAATTGGAATCGTAAGGCGTCGCACCAAAACCAAACCCGGTGATATTTCCTAGATTGGCGATGTCATAACCGGCGATTCCCGCGGAAGTCGCAAGGTGCGGCGTCCAGGTTGAATTCCAAATGGCTTGAGCGCCGTAAAAATAAGGCCCGCGTGAGTTGATTTGGTCAATCACAAATGCGCCGGCGTTAAGGGCGAGCGTATTTTGGCTGTCAAATTTGTAGGTCGCCTGCAACGCGCCGCCTTCGGGCGTGAAATCGGGATCGAACACCATCGGCGAAGCTTGGAACGGCTGATCCATTTTGCCGATGATTCCGGCAATTATCCATGTGTCGTTATTGATTGGCGTCCATTTGCCGTAAGCTGCATCCACCCAAATCGGTTTCTTCGAACCGTTGCCCAGAAACGTGCTATTGTTTGAAAGCGGATTGCCCGTAGTGGCATCGCCGCCTTTGCCGGTGTCATCCGTCCCCAAACGAAAACCAACCTGCAAATTATCCTGCATGTTGACCAACAGACCGACGCGCAAGCGGTAACGCAGCCGGACGTTATTTTCGGCAATGGTCGCGCCGGCGGAATTTTTGAAAGCTTTCAGGTCGGAGTCAACCTGGTCATAACGCCCGCGAAGATCGCCGGACAATTTATAGCTCGTCACCCAATCCGGCATCTGAATCTTGGAACTGAACCCCTTGTTGAAATCAGCGACGGAATTGGTCGCATTTTCGGATTTCAATTCCTTCGCCTCATCCACCGTCAGGATTCCTTTTTGCTCCAATTTATTGAGCAAGGCATCCGTGGACGAGTCCGCGCGGGTTTGAGGAGTCAACGCCATCAGCGCAGCAGCGCCGGCGAAAATGGCGACTTTGGTGGAAGTGTGTTGTTTGGTTTTTTTCATGGTTGTTGGTTCAAAATTCCAACGACACAATGAAACAACCACGTTACAACCGCATGGCGGGAATGTTACGTTTCTGTTACAAAACCTTTTGTCTGTCACATTCAAAAATATTCGCAACGAAAATTGTCGCGGAAACGAAATGTTGAAAATGCATTTGCGGTTCGTCTTGATTCCTCTCAAAGAAGCGCGCAAATTGCCGCGCGCAAAATCAGGAACAAATGCCCGACATCCATTTCAATTGCGGCCGATGCACTCAAAGACTTGTCGTTGACGCTGCAGGCATCGGTTTGACCGTTCCGTGTCCCACCTGCGGATTCAAGTTGGTCATTCCTCCGAAAAGTTCGCCGCGACCAGTTGTATGGGAGCCGTCACTTCCGGACAATTTTCGTCCAAAGGATGGGTCGTTCAGCGTTCAGAAACTTGCCGCCATTATTCGTGCCAGCGCAAAGGATTTGGAATGTGAAATTGACAATACCGCCGCAGTCTTGATTGCGCGTTCATCAAATGGCACTCCGGCGAATGCACTCATACGCCTTCGCCGCGTTTTGGAATTTGAGAGGAGCGGAACACTGGCCCCCATAGTCACATTGGAATCTGCCACGAAGGCGCTGAACATGCTTTTTCCTGAAAATCAAACGAGTAAATATGAAAAAATAAATGTCTGATTTCGCGTCCATCGGCAATAAATAGTCAGATGCCAGACGCGAATGACATGGACTTGTTGCGGGATTACGCCCGAAACGGCTCGGAAGAAGCCTTTGCCGAACTGGTTCAGCGGCACATTGCCCTCGTTTATTCGGCTGCGCTTCGCCACGTTGGAAACGCCGCGCAAGCGGAAGAAATCACGCAGGCGGTGTTCATCATCCTCGCGCGCAAGGCAGCCGGCTTGCGACCGGCCACAATCCTTGAAGGCTGGCTTTATGAAACGACGCGATTGACCTCGTTGAGTTTCTTGCGCGGCGAACGTCGCCGTCAATTTCGCGAACAGGAGGCTTATATGCAATCCACACTTCAGGAATCCGCCGATGAATCGCTCTGGAATCAACTTGCGCCGTTGCTCGACGAAGCCATGTCGCGCCTCGGCAAAAAAGATCGCGACGCCGTAGTATTACAAACATTGTGGATTTATCGTCTGATCAAATTCTAAAAAAGGCTCAAGAAACGTATGCTTCACTTTCAAGTTACAGCGATACTGGGAAAATCATCTCTGAAACTGTTGATTATACTTTGACGAATTCATTTAGCATTCGATTGGCGCGGCCAAATCTTTATCGAATCGAATGGGATGAAAATTCGGAAGACGGTATTTGTTGGTCGTCAGGTGACACCAATTATATTCATATGCGACTAAACGGAATTTGGACGCCCGTTCGTGAGGAATCTAATCCTCAAAATGCCATTAGTCCAAGTTCTGCGCTTGTCGTTCCGGCTGCTTTTTTTGGTAAAATTTACAGTGAGATAAATTGGGGCGACGATCTCGCGTTGTTTGTCTCTAGCCCTAGCGTGGTGCGTTTAGCAGATGAGAAAATAAAAAATGATGAATGTTATGTCTTTAATGTAAATGGAGAGCCAACCATTTACATTTGGATTGGCAAAAAGGATTTTCTCATTCATCGGATTAAGACTTTTGCTAAAAACGCTGCAGGCAAAGAGTTCACATTTATTGAAACACATGAGAATATCGCCACAAACCAGCCATTCACCGAACATGATTTTCTTGAACGAGCGCAGTAATTTTTATTCAACGCTCTTCGCAAACCATTTTACACGCCGCCCGCGCATTGTATAATGTCCTTCTGTGAATTCGCAAAAGCGTCAGCGCGTCGTCTGCGGCATGAGCGGGGGAGTTGATTCCTCGGCGACGGCGGCGCTTTTGATCGAGCAGGGCTACGATGTCATCGGCATCACACTCAAACTCTGGCCGCAGGATTGCGTGAACCGCGCGGAGGACAAATGCTGCGGCCCGCAGGCCGTCACCGACGCGCGCGCCGTTTGCGACAAGCTCGGCGTGCCGTATTACTTGATTGACGAGGCGGCGGAATTCCAGAAACACGTCATTCAATACTTTGCCGACGAATACAAGGCCGGTCGCACGCCGAATCCATGCGTGATGTGCAATCAGAATTTGAAGTTCGGAAGATTGATTGACCGTGCGGACCAGCTCGGCGCGGATTTCATCGCGACGGGACATTTTGCGCGCATAGAAAAAAGCGCGGACGGTTCGCGCCATCTCCTCAAGCGCGGACACGATGCGCGGAAGGATCAAAGTTATTTTCTTTTCTCGCTGCGGCAGGATCAGCTTGCGCGTGCGATTTTTCCGCTGGGCGATAAGACCAAGAGCGACACGCGCGAAGTCGCGCGGCATTGCAACCTCAAGACCGCCGACAAGGAAGAGAGCATGGAAATCTGTTTCGTGCCGGACAACAATTACGGCGGATTTTTGCAGCAGGCGAACCTCGTGCAAAAAACGCGCGGCGACATTGTGGATTTGCACGGCCACGTCCTCGGCCAGCACGACGGCATCGCGTTCTACACCATCGGCCAGCGCAAAGGTCTCGGCATCACGACGAGCAAGCCGGTTTATGTTGTCGAGCTTGATGTGGAAAATAATCGTGTCGTGGTGGGCGACGATTCCGCGCTCGACCGAGATGAATTCACCGCCGACCGCTGCAACTGGCATCCGTTTGAAAAGCTGACGGAGCCAATCGAAGTCACGGCGAAAATCCGTTACAACCATCCGGGAACTTCCGCGACTATTTCTCCGCTGGAAAATAATCGTGTAAAAGTAAAATTACATTCGCCGCAACGCGCCATCACGCCCGGCCAGGCGGCGGTGTTTTATCAGGATGATCTGGTTGTCGGCGGCGGGTGGATTGCGAGATAAAATTATTTGCCGCCATTTTCAGCCACGGCGCGCGCGACTGCCTCGACCAGTCCAGTCCGGTCAGGACCGATGATTGTCATGACCAATGGAATTTGCATTGCGCGAAAATTTACGGCTGGCTGGTGATTTTTTTCCAGTCAACGCCTTGTTTTCCGGCGTAAATGGCAAACGCCTTTTCATTTTGGATGAGCGCCGCGCGCACGACGCTCGAATCGTCGCCGCGGCCCAGGTCAAGAATGCTTTCGGGAATGATGCCCATTTTTTTGTGCGCGTAGATCAGCGCAAACACCGCTTGCGCGACCGCCGTGTAAGGCAAATCTTTGTAAGCGCCTTCAACGGCGTCCTCGACCGCGTCGGCGAGAAATTCCAGTTGATCCACGAGGTGCGGAAATCCGGGCGCGCGGATTTGAGTGAATTCCAATTTCCATTGCGGCAATTGGCGGAGGACTTTTTCCGCGACGGCCGGAGTGATGCTGGCCGCGCCGTTGTTCACGAACTTTGCAATTTCAGGCATGAGGGCAATTTAAGAAAACTGTCGCCGCCGTCAAAGTGAAATCGTCGTGACAATCGCGCTTTCATTTGCGTGGAAATTCTTTTACGAATACGGCGTGCAGGATTTAATTGCCAAAGCCGACACGTTGCTGGAAGCGCTGCCGTATATCCAAAAATTTCGCGGCGCGACATTTATCGTCAAATACGGCGGCAGTTTCATGGACTCGCCGGATGAAAAAATTCGCATCGGCGTCGCGCGCGACATTGTTTTTCTCGAAGCCGCCGGAATCAATCCCATTGTCGTTCACGGCGGTGGCAAGGCGATCACGCGTGCGATGGAAAAGGCCGGGCTCAAATCCGAATTCATCCAGGGCCAGCGCGTCACGGACGAAACGACGGTGAAAATCGTGGACGCCGTTCTTTCGCGCGAAATCAATCCTGAAATCGTCAAAGCCATCAAAGCGCTCGGCGGCAAGGCACGCGGATTTTCCGGCGCGGACATTTTCAAATGCAAAAAACTTTTGCTCGATGACAAAGAAAATCCCACCGCGAAAATTGACCTCGGCTTCGTCGGCGAAGTTACAGAAGTGAACACGGAGCCATTGCGCCAGTGCATCTGGCACGGCGTCACGCCCGTCATAAGCCCGGTCGCGCTCGGCGCGGACGGAAAGATTTACAACTGCAACGCCGATGTTGCCGCCGCGCAAATCGCCATCGCATTGAAAGCGCGCCGGTTGGTTTTCATGAGCGACGTTCCGGGCTTGTTGAGCGATCCAAAAAAATCGGATTCTGTCGTTCCTCAACTTAAAACCGGCGAAATTGATGCGTTGAAAAAATCCGGTGTGATTGACAAAGGCATGATTCCAAAAGTGGACAGCGCCGTTGCTGCCATCAAATCCGGCGTGGAAAAAGTTTCCTTCGTGGATGGTCGCGTGCCGCACGCGGTGTTGCTGGAAATTTTCACCGACGAAGGGATTGGGACGGAGATTGTGCTTTGATTACAATTCACTCCGAATCAGGTCACGCGTCTTGCGAGATTGAACTTGCCTGTTGGAACAAACAAAATTACTTTCATTTTTCCCAACGGCGGGGTAGCCAAGTGGTAAGGCACGGCTCTGCAAAAGCTGCATTCGTCGGTTCGATTCCGACCCTCGCCTCCAGCAGCTTCCGATGTCTCTTGCCTCTTGTTGTGTTATGCGCAACATGAGCAAATTGTTTCAGAGACTTATTTTAATTTCGCCGGGCATTTCTTTTTTCAAATCATGATCCCATCCATTTTGTGCGGAACCATTTCATTTTTTGAAGCGGGGTTCCTGTGGAAAATCAGATGGCACATTGGCTGCTATCTACAACTTGTATGATAACGGAAATCAGAACACGGACATCGCAAGGGTTCGATGATAGTGTTCTTTTTCAACGCTTCACCCCCATTGACATCTGTTGCGGATCTCCAGCGTTTTCTTGAGCCGTCAATGTTGTTGCTTTCAATTTCGTTTATAACTGGAAAATGTTAACGGGTGAAATTCATGCAAAGAGTGTGTGCGCTAAAAAAAAAACATTGCTTTGGCAGGCATTGACTTGGGAAGAAATCAATGCACTGCGAGAGTCGGATTGCGATTTATGCCTGCTGCCCGTCGGCGCGACAGAGCAGCATGGCCCGCATCTTGGCGTGGGCATGGACACTTGCTGCGCGCTGAAATTATGCGAAGCCGTTTCGCGCGAAACCGACGTGCCCGTTTTGCCGCCGCTGAATTACGGCTGCTCGCTGGGCCATTCACATCGTTGGGCCGGAACGCTTTCATTGCAGCCGCAGACGCTCATCCAAAATGCCGTAGAAATCTTCGACTGGCTTTATGCCTCGGGATTCAAGCGGTTGATTTTTGTCAACGGCCACGTCGGCAACACCGCGCCACTGCGTTGCGCGGTGGATTTAATCCGCAGCAAATACGAAGATGCTCTCGTTCGCGTTTGCAACATTGCAGAACTTAGCGTTCGCGTGCGCGCGGAATTTCTTGCGGACGCGGAAGATTGGCACGCCAACGCAGCCGAAACTTCGTTGATGCTCGCGCTCGCGCCGGAAATGGTCCGTCCTGAAAAAATTTCCGAAAGCGACGACGAAGACCGCACGGCGGATTTGGTTTTCACGCATCCAGTCAATCGCACGAGCAAAAACGGCGTCACAGGATTTCCGAGCCGTGCCACTCGCGAACAAGGCGAAAAACTTTTTCGTTTTATGGTTGAGGACATGGTTGCGCTGGTTCGGCGCGCACTGAAAGAAAAACCTCCGCTTGAACACAGCTATTTTACTCCAATTAAATGAACGCTACGAAATCCAAAATCAATTTATCACCTTCGCGAAGGATTTCCGAAATCAACGGCGAAAAAAAGATTTTCTCAAACGGCGATCTTTCTGATTCCAAACTCAAGTCGCTCAAGCAAAAACTCATCAAGCAAGGCGTGAAATACTGCATCGGCGCATATGTGGACATCCACGGCGTGCCGAAAGGGAAATTCGTTCCCATCGAGCATTTTGAACATTTCACCAAAGGCTCGGAACTTTACACCGGCTACGCCCTCGACGGGCTCGGTCAGGAGCCGAACGACGACGAAATTTCTTCCGTGCCCGATTTGAACCACATCATCCAATTGCCGTGGCAAAAGGAAGTCGCATGGTTTCCCGCAGACAATGAATTTCACGGCCAGCCGTATCCACTCAATTCGCGCGTGCTGCTGAAAAATATTTTGGCCGAGGCGAAAAAGCTTGGCTTCGATTTCAATCTCGGCATCGAGTGCGAAATTTATGTGCTGAAACAAAATGAGCGCGGCGAATTGCTCGTGCCGAACGCTGACGATAATTTGGAAAAAAGTTGCTACGATGTGAAACGGTTCCTCGATGTCTTTCCGTGGCTCGACGAAATGGCAACGATGATGAACGGCCTCGGCTGGGACATTTATTCCTTTGACCACGAGGACGGCAATTCTCAATTCGAATTCGATTTCAAATACGCCAACGCGCTGACGATGGCCGACCGCTACATTTTTTTCCGCTACATGGCCAAGACAATTGCGGCGAAGCATGGGCTTCTCGCGACATTCATGCCCAAGCCGTTTGCCGATAAAACCGGCAATGGCGCGCATTTCAATATGTCATTCGCAGATGTGAAAACGGGGAAAAATCTTTTTGCGATTCCGCCCGAAAAAGATTCTCTCGGACTTGGACTTTCGCCGCTTGGTTATTCGTTCGTCGCCGGAATTTTGCGGCATGGTCGCGCCTTGTGCGCCGTGCTTGCACCGACAGTGAACAGTTACAAGCGGCTGATTCGGCGCGGCGCGATGAGTTATTATTCGTGGGCGCCTGTTTTTAATTCGTTCGGCACAAACAATCGCACGAACTCCATCCGCATCCCGATGGGCGGCGGCCGTTGCGAAAGTCGAAATGCCGACTCTTCGTGCAATCCGTATTTGGCCGCCGCGCTTGTGCTCGCCGCCGGACTTGAAGGTGTTCGTGAGAAATTGGATCCGGGCGAGCCGCATCACGAAAATCTTTACGAACTTTCACCCGCCCAATTGGGAAAAATTGGCGTGCAGGAATTGCCGCGCACGCTGGGTGAGGCGGTGGACGCTTTTGAAGCCGATCCATTTGTTGAAAAAATTCTCGGAACCGGATTGAGAAATGAATTTATCAAATACAAACGCGCGGAGTGGACGGAGTATCACCAAACGGTGAGCCAGTGGGAGATTGACCGTTACGCGCGATTATTTTGACGCTTTGGAAAAAATTCCAAAATAAACCACCAAACAAAACCAAGGAGAAATATGAAACTGAAAACATTGCTCGCAATGGCGCTCGTGGGGTTGGCCAGTCAGGCCGGGGTTCGCGCCGACACCATTAAAATCGGTTACAGCGACTGGCCGGGTTATACGGTCATGGAAGTCGCCAAACAAAAAGGCTGGTTCAAAGACGCCGGCCTCGACGTGGAAATGGTCTGGTTCGAGTATTCGCCATCCATTGACGCTTTTTCCGCCGGCAAAATTGACGCGGACATGATTGTCGCGGGCGACGACATGGTCACGGGCGCAAGCGGCGCGAAAAGTAAAATCGTTTGCCTCGTGGATTACAGCGAAGGCAGCGACATGATTGTCGGCGGACCCGGAGTTGATTCGATCAAAGATTTGAAAGGCAAAAAAGTCGGCGTCGAACTTACGCTGGTTGAACACGAGCTTTTGCTTCAAGCGCTCAAAGTCAACGGCATGAGCCAATCGGACGTGACGCTCGTCGGCACGGCGACGGACAAAACGCCGCAGACGCTCGCATCAGGACAGGTCGCGGCCATTGGTGCGTGGTATCCGATTTCCGGCCAGGCGCTCAAGCAAGTGCCCGGCTCGAAAAAACTTTTTACCAGCGCCGATGCCAAGGGACTTATCTTTGACGTGATTGCGGTGAATCCCGCGAGTTACGCCGCGCACAAAGAGGATTGGGCAAAAATCACCGCGATTTATTACAAGTGCGTGGATTATTTGATGGATCCCAAAACGCGCGACGACGCCATCAAAATCATGGCTGCAAAAGTCGGCGCTGATCCGGTGGAATATGCGAGCAATGTCCCGGGCACGCATTTTTTGACAGTGGCCGAAGCGAAAACTGCGTTGAAGAAAAGTTCCGACATGTTGTCCATTTACGGTTCGATGGAATTGAGCGACAAGTTCAATCTCGACAACGGCGTCTATAAAGTATCGCAAAAGCCGTCGGATTACCTCGTGCCTGGCGTCATCAAAGGATTGAAGTAATCATGGCGCATCACGACTGGCTCGGTTTGAAAAAGGAGCTGCCGCGAAAACGGCAGCTCCTATTGACCGTCCTGTCGTTCATCATTCCGCTGGTGATTTGGGCTGTCGTGAGCTACGTCCCGTGGATTTGGCATCCGTTGATTCACGTCACCGACCCGGGCAGCGTGGATTATTTTTCCACCGACATGGACATTCCGCGCGCGACGTTTTATCAGGAGGAAGCCAAGGCCAAAGCCGCCGGACAAGATTTGCCGAAAGGCTACCGCGTCAATCCGGTTTATCTGCCCGCACCGCACAAAGTCGCGCGCGCTTTTTACACCGCGTTCACAACGCCGCCGCGTTTGCAGGACGAACCGTGGCTGCACCAAAGCCTCGGCCACAGCATCCGCACGATTTTTCTCGGCTTCATTTTTTCGTCCATTCTCGGTGTGCCGATTGGGATTCTCTGCGGCACTTACCGTTTTTTTGCGAAATTGCAGGAGCCGTTCGTTGAATTTTTCCGTTACCTGCCCGCGCCGGCGTTCGGCGCGTTGTGCGTCGCCATCCTCGGAATCGAAGACGCGCCGAAAATCGCCATCATTTTCATCGGCACATTTTTCCAACAAATTTTAATCATCGCCAACAGCGTTCGCAAAGTTGATCCGGCGTTGATTGAAGCCGCGCAAACGCTCGGCGCGCGCGGCCTGCCGCTTGCCTTTCGCGTCGTGATTCCTGCGGCCATCACGGATATTTACACCGACCTGCGCATTTTGCTCGGCTGGGCATGGACTTATCTGATTGTCGCCGAAGTTGTCGGCACAATGTCCGGCATCACGCTCTTCATCAACCAGCAGGCGCGCTACCGGAATTTCGACAACGTGTATGCCGCGATTGCGATGATTGGGATCCTCGGCCTCTCGACTGACATGACGCTGGCGTGGTTAAGCGGCATTTTCTTCCCGTGGAAGCGAAAAAATCGCGCGGCAAAACGAACTCAACCCTTGTTCCCTCTTTTCGACAAACCGAAACCAAAAAAAATAATCTCGCAACCGCTTCCAACGTCAACCCCCGAAGGACAACTCGATGTCGCCGGTTGAACTCAAACTTCCGAACTATCGCGAACAATCGCCGGAAGTCTCCGCGCGATTCGGGCGAATTCGCTCGCGTCCTGTCATTTTACGCGTCCGCGATTTGAAAAAATCCTTCGGCACAAACGGGAAAACGCAGGTCGTTTTCGACAACGTTTCGCTCGACATTTATCGCCGCGAATTTGTCTGCGTCGTGGGCGCGTCCGGCTGCGGCAAATCCACGCTCGCGCGAATCGTTGCCGGTCTCGACGACTCGAGCGGCGGCGAACTTTTGCTCGACGGAAAATCCGTGGCCGGCCCCGGCCCGGATCGCGGAATGGTTTTTCAGGGCTACACGCTTTTTCCGTGGCTCACCGTGAAACGCAACGTCATGTTCGGATTAAAAATGCACGGCAGAGATGAAAGCATCGCCGAAGCCGAAGCTCGCCAATGGCTCGAAATGGTCGGGCTTTCCAAATTTGAAGATTTGTATCCGCACGAACTTTCCGGCGGCATGAAACAACGCGTCGCCATCGCGCGCGCGCTTGCGAACAATCCGAGAATTCTTTTGATGGATGAACCGTTCGCCGCGCTCGACGCGCTCACGCGCTGCAAAATGCAGGGCTATCTTTTGCAAATCTGGAAAAAAGTGGACGTGACGATTTTATTCATCACGCATGATCTGGAAGAAGCTGCGTATCTCGCCGACCGCATCGTCGTCATGAGCGTCAATCCCGGCGGCATCAAGGAAGTCATCGAAAATCCCGTGCCGCGTCCGCGCCACGCCATGCAGTTTCTTTCGCCGGAATTTCTCGCGTTGAAAGCGCGACTGGATGAATTGATTCACGGTCCGGCGGATTTGGCGGAAGAAAAACTACCCGTCGTCAAACTTACGGAGGCCGGTGATGAAGTTGAATGAAATGGCAAAATCGAAAAATCATTTTATGCCGCCGCCGCGATTTATCTGGCCGGACAAAAATCGCTGCGCTGTGATGCTGTGCTTTGATGTTGACGGCGAAACGACCGCGCTTTCGGAAGATTTGTCGCTCGCAAAACGCCGCACGCTGATGTCGCAATGCGAATACGGCCCGCGCATCGGCGTGCCGCGATTGCTCGGCTTGCTCAAACATCTTGAAATTCCCGCGACGTTTTTTATTCCCGGTTACATCGCCGAAAATCATCCGCGCATGATTGCCGCGATTGTCGCCGACGGCCATGAAATCGGGTTGCACGGTTATCTTCACGAGAAGCTCGCGTATTTGAGCGAAACCGAAGAGGAAGAAATTTTATTGCGCAGCATTGAAATCTTGACGCGGCTCACCGGCACGCGTCCGGCCGGCTTTCGCGCGCCGTGGTTTGAAATCAATCCGTGGACGCCTGCGCTTTTGCAGAAGCACGACATCCGATATTGCGCCAGCGAAATGGGTGACGATGTTCCCTATTTTCACAAAAATGGCCTCGTCGAAATCCCCAGCCAATGGATGCTCGAAGATTGGGAGCAATTCGCCTTCAACGCCGATCCCGCGTGGGGTTTCGTCCCCGAAAATTGCGAAAAAGTTTTTGACCTCTGGTGGCGCGAATTTGAAGCGATGCACGATTTCGGCTGCTGCTTCGTGCTCACGCTGCATCCGTGGTTGAGCGGACGCCCGTCGCGCGTGCGATTGATTGAACGGCTCGTCAACGCCATGCGCGAAAAATCCGGCGTCTGGTTCGCACGAGGAAATGAAATCGCAAATTACTTTTACAAAAATCCCGAAGCGCGGCGCGAAATTGATTTCGACATCGCCGAAAAACCCGAATTGGTGAAAGCATGAGTTCAACCGCATTTGAATGGAAGCCGACGTTTGAACCGCTGGCATTCGCCCGGCAATCAAGCATGCGCACGGCACAAAAACCGATGTCGCTTGCAGAAATTCAAAAGGGAATTTGCAAAGCCGCCGCATTGCCGCTCGCGCGCGCAACGACTCTGCCTGCGCAGTCTTACACAAGCGAAGAATTTTTTGCATGGGAAACGGAAAATCTTTTGCGCGCCGGCTGGCAATGCGTTGCGCACATTTCGCAAATTTCGAACGCCGGTGATTTTCTTAATCTTGATTTGCTCGGCGAGCCGCTCATCGTCGTTCGCGGAAAGGACGATTCTATTCACGTTTTGTCGCGTGTATGTCCGCATCGTTCGATGGACATCATGCCCGAAGGTTTTGGTTACGACGGCCACACGCCCGCCGAATCGCGCGATGGCAAACCGGATTGCGGCCGCACGCGGCTTTTTCTTTGCCCGTATCACGCGTGGACGTTTGAGCTGGACGGCAAATTGAAAGCGTGTCCCGAAATGCACAAGGCCGAGGAATTTTGCCGTGACGAATTTTTTCTCAAACCGTTCCGCAATGAAATCTGGAACGGATTTATTTTTGTGAATCTCGACGGCAACGCGCCACCGTTCGCCGATGGTTTGGCTGAAATGGCCGCCGACCTTGCGGCCTTCAATCTGCCGGAAATGAAAATTGCCGTCGCGCGGGAATGGGATTGTCCGTTCAACTGGAAAGTGCTCGTCGAAAATTTCATGGAGAGCTATCACCATCTCGGCATCCATCACAAATCGCTCCAGCCGATGATGCCCGCGCGCGACACGTGGACGGAACAGGAGCGCCGCCGTTATGTCCGCTCTCATTTGCCTTACAAAGATTCCGTTCGAGAAGCGTATCGCGAATTTGAGCAGCGTGGAGATTTTTCCAGCGAACTGCCACCGCTGAAAAATTTAAGCGACGGCCAAAAATCCGAATGGGGATTGTTCCTGATTCATCCGGCCTTTTTGCTCGCGACCGCGCCCGACCGCGTCATCTGGTATCGCCTGCAACCGCTTGGTCCCGACCGTTTGAAGCTGATCACGACGACACTTCTCGCGCCGGAAATTGTCGAGCGCGAAAATTTTGAAACGCTCCGCAATCGCGCCGCCGAATTGCTTGTGCAATTTCACCTCGAAGACATGGAAGTTTGCACCGCAGTTCAACGCGGGTTTTACGCGAGCGGCTGGCAGCCCGGACGCTTGAGTCATCTCGAAATGCCCGTGTTGCTTTTCCATCGCTATATTGCTGCGCGCATTTTCGGGAAATGGCCGACCGACGATGGTGAAACCGCTCCAAGCCAGCGTCCTTGAATTTCAATTATGTTTTCGCTCGCAAATAAAACGGCGATTCCGGCTGATGACGCGTCGCCGTGGCGCGCCGATGAATTCGCGCCGACGATGATTGATTTGCCGCGCGGCGAATTTTTCATGGGTGAAAATGCCGGTGATAAATTTGCCAACGGCACCGAACGTCCGGCGCATCGCGTCAAATTTTCAAAAAATTTCGCGCTCGGAAAATTTCCTGTGACGGTCGGAGAATTCCGGCAATTTCGTCCATCTCATTTGTCGGATGATAAAAATGATTTGCCTGTCGCCAGCGTGAGTTGGCGCGATGCGATTGCCTATTGCGATTGGCTGACAGAACAAACAAATCGTATTTATCGTCTGCCAAGTGAAGCGGAATGGGAATTCGCCTGTCGCGGCGGTTTACAAACGCCATTTTCTTGCGGCGACGAAATCACAATTGCCGATGCCAATTTTCTTTACGATGAAAACGGCTTGCGAACCGGAATCGGCCGGCGAACGCCGGTTGGAAATTATCCGCCAAACAAATTTGGCTTTCACGATTTCCACGGCAACGTTTGCGAATGGATTGCGGACAATTGGCATCCAAATTATTTCGGCGCGCCGTGTGACGGCAGCGTATGGATTGGAAATGAAAACAATCACCGCGTGATTCGCGGCGGCGCGTGGGATTATTTGCCGCGATTGCTGCGCAGCCCGTGGCGCGACTGGCGCGACGAGGATTTTCGCGCTGACAATCTCGGTTTCCGCGTCGCTACCAGCGGCCCGAAAAATTTTTAACAACAAATAGAATGGAATTAAAAATTTACAAAACGCTTTGGGGACATCAAGGCACTCTTGACGACGCGATTGCCGATTGTCGCGAACAGGAATTTGACGGCATCGAAGGTCAAGCGCCGTCAATTAAAAACGCGCGCGCGGAATTTAGGAAAATAGTTTCCAACGCCGGTTTGGAATTCATCGCGGAAATTTGCACGGCGGGCAGCTACGTTCCCGACCGGCAGGCGTCGCCTTACAAACATTTGGAATCGCTGCGCTGCCGCGCGGAAGCGGCGGCAGAATGCAGTCCGAAATTTCTTACAATTATTGCCGGTTGTGACGCGTGGAGCATTGGCCAAAGCGCGGATTTTTTTGGCGCGGCGCTTGGGATTGTTGATGAATTTGGAATTCCCGTGAGTTTTGAAACGCATCGCAGCCGTTCATTTTTCAATCCATGGACGACGCGCGACATTTTGCAGCAGTTGCCGGAACTGAAATTGACCTGTGACTTTTCGCACTGGTGTGTTGTGTGTGAACGGCTGATTATTGACACCGAACCGGAAATCATCGCGCTGTGCGCGGAGCGGGCGCATCACATCCACGCCCGCGTCGGTTACGACCAGGGGCCACAGGTGCCGCATCCCGCCGCGCCGGAATTTCACAACGCGTTGGAGGCTCATGAAAACTGGTGGACACAGGTCTGGCGAAACCAAATGGCGCGCGGCGTGGCGGTCAGCACAATGACGCCGGAATTCGGACCGGACGGCTATCTGCAATGCCAGCCGTTCACCGGCGAGCCGGTCGCGGATTTGTTGGAAATCAATCGTTGGATGGCCAAACGCGAGCGCGAACGGTTTGAAAAAATGTTCGCGCGGCCGTCTGGAAAAACTTCAGAAGCAGTCAATCTGACTCGCGCCGCGTGAACAAAAGTTATATTTTCGCGGCCATTTTTACGGAAGACAGTTTGGAAAATTATGTTTAAAAAAATTCTCATCGCCAATCGCGGCGCCATTGCCTGCCGGATCATCCGCACGTTGAAAAAAATGGGCGTCGGTTCGGTGGCGGTCTATTCGGACGCGGATGTCAATTCATTGCACGTGGCACAAGCGGATGAAGCGGTGTGCATCGGCGGCAAGACGGCGGCGGAGAGTTATCTCAATTTTGAAAAGATTTTTGCCGCCGCGCGCAAATCCGGCGCGCAAGCCATTCATCCCGGTTACGGTTTTTTGAGCGAGAATGCGGATTTCGCCGAAGTGTGCGCGCGCGATGGTTTCGTCTTCATCGGTCCGACGCCGAAGCAAATGCGTGATTTCGGTCTCAAGCACACGGCGCGCGAATTGGCCAAACGCCACGGCATCGCCATGTTGCCCGGCAGCGAATTGCTCGACAGCCTCGACCACGCGAAAGAGGAAGCCGCGCGCATCGGTTACCCCGTCATGCTCAAAAGCACCGCAGGCGGCGGCGGCATCGGAATGCGCATGTGCGCGAATGAAATTGAACTTGCTGACGCTTACGAATCAGTGAAACGTCTCGCGGCGAGCGCGTTCAAGCAAAGCGGCGTTTATCTCGAAAAATTTGTCGCCACGGCGCGCCACATCGAAGTGCAAATTTTTGGCGACGGCAAAGGAACCGTCGTCGCGCTCGGCGAACGCGATTGCTCCGCGCAACGGCGCAATCAAAAAGTCATCGAGGAGACACCCGCGCCCGGTTTGTCGGGCGAATTACGCCAATTGCTTTTAGATTCCGCCGTCCGTCTGACGTGCGCGGCTGGCTACCAATCTGCGGGAACTGTCGAATTCGTCTTCGATGTGAAGGATTTGAAATTTTATTTCCTCGAAGTCAATACACGCCTGCAAGTCGAGCACGGCGTCACCGAGGAAGTCACAGGAATTGATTTGGTCGAATGGATGGTGAGGCAGTCTGCCGGCGAATTGGATTTGAAAAATTTCAAGCCGTCGCCGCGCGGCGCTTCGATTCAAGTTCGCCTTTACGCCGAAGACCCGAATAAAAATTTTCAGCCGAGTTCCGGCATTTTGACCGAAGCGGTTTTTCCGCCGGACGCGCGAATTGAAACGTGGATCGAACGCGGATCGGAAATTCCGCCGTTTTATGATCCGATGATCGCTAAAATCATCGTCAAAGCGCCGACGCGGGCCGAAGCAGTTTCAAAATTGCAAACCGCACTTTCGAAAACGAAACTCGCCGGCATCGAATGCAATTTGGAATATTTGCGACAGGTCGTCGCCACGCCGGAATTTTCGACCGGCGACATCCACACGAAATGGCTGGCGACATTTCCGTATCGGCCCGCGACGATTGACGTCATCGAACCGGGCACACAAAGCAGCATTCAGGATTATCCCGGTCGCGTCAAATTTTGGGCCGTCGGCGTGCCGCCGTCCGGGCCGATGGACGATTTTGCCTTTCGCGTCGCGAATGAACTTGTCGGAAATCCGTCAAATGCCGCCGGTTTGGAAATGACGCTCATCGGTCCGACGTTGAAATTTAATTTGGACACGACTATCGCGCTGACCGGCGCAACGATCAACGCAACGCTTGACGGGAATCCTGTTTCATTTTGGCAAAGCATCCACGTTCGCGCCGGAAGCGTGTTAAAACTAGGCGCAATCAAAGGCGCGGGCTGTCGCAGCTATCTTGCTGTCGCCGGTGGATTTGACGTTCCGGATTTTCTCGGCAGCAAAGCCACCTTCACGCTTGGCAAATTCGGCGGTCACGCCGGTCGCACGCTGCACCACGGCGATGTTTTGCACGTCAATCGAACTGTGCAGCCATTCGCCCCACAAAAAATTACGCCGGTTGAACTGATTCCAAAATACCGTTCACATTGGGAAATCGGCGTCCTTTACGGTCCGCACGCCGCGCCGGATTTTTTCACCGAAGAATATATCGCCACATTTTTTGCGACGGATTGGAAAGTGCATTACAATTCCAGCCGCACCGGCATCCGGCTCATCGGGCCGACGCCCGGTTTTGCGCGCACCGACGGCGGCGACGCCGGCCTGCATCCGTCGAACATCCACGACACCGAATACGCCATCGGCACGATTTGTTTTACCGGCGATATGCCGGTGATTTTGGCGAAAGACGGCCCAAGCCTGGGCGGTTTCGTTTGCCCGGCTTCGATTGCCAAAGCAGAATTCTGGAAAGTTGGACAGCTTCGCCCCGGCGACACGGTTCGTTTTGAGCGGATTAATTTTGACGCCGCTGTGCAGTTGGAAAAACAGCAGGACGAAGCCATCGTGTCGCTCTCGGTGAAAAATTTTTCCACGCCGGAAATTATCGTCAAAAAATCCGCGACAAAAAAAAATCAAAAAGCAATTTTGCATTCCGTCGCCGCAAGCGCCAATTGTCCCGGCGTCGTTTATCGGCAATCTGGCGACAAATATGTGCTCGTCGAATACGGTCCGCTCGTTCTGGATTTTGCACTGCGTTTTCGCGTTCACACGCTGATGGAATGGTTCAAAAAGAATTCGGTTGAAGGCGTGGTTGAGCTTTCGCCCGGCGTTCGTTCGCTGCAAATCAATTTCGACAGCAAAATTATTTCGTCGGAACAACTCATCGAGATTTTGACCAAGGCGGAAAGGGAATTGCCTTCGATTGATTCGCTCGAAGTGCCGACGCGCATCGTGCGGATGCCGTTGTCTTACGACGACTCGGCCATCCACACGGTGATTGAGAAATACATCCGGGGCGTGCGCGCCAAGGCGCCGTGGTTGCCGAGCAATATTGAATTCATCCGTCGCATGAACGGTCTCGACAGCGTGGATCAGGTGCGCGAAACGGTGTTCAGCGCCAGCTACCTCGTGCTCGGCCTCGGCGACGTTTATCTCGGCGCGCCGTGCGCCGTGCCGGTGGATCCACGGCATCGTTATGTGACGACGAAATACAATCCGGCGCGGACATTTACGATCGAAAACGTCGTCGGCATCGGCGGCGTTTATATGTGCGTTTACGGCATGGAAGGTCCCGGCGGTTACCAGCTTTTTGGCCGCACTGCGCAGGTGTGGAACACTTACCGCAGCACGCGCGAATTCGAGCCGGGCAAGCCGTGGCTGTTGCGGTTTTTCGATCAGATAAAATTCTATCCGGTCAGCGCCAAAGAACTGCTCGATTTTCGGCAAGCATTTCTGCATGGGCGCGTTTCGCTCGACATCGAGGAAGGCGTTTTCAGTTTTCCACAATACCGGAAATTTCTCGCCGACAAGGCCGACAGTATCGCGCAATTCCGGCAGAAACAGCAAAAAGCGTTTGCCGAAGAGCGGGAACGATGGATTGCTGATGGCTCCAACAATTTTGTCGCCGCCGAATCCGCAGAAACGTCCACGGACGAACTCGTTGCGCCAGCAAATGGCCAACTCGTTGCTTCGCCAATTACCGGTAACATTTGGACCGTGTTGGCAAAAGAAGGCGAGCGCGTGAGCGCCGGACAAAAAATAATCATTGTCGAGGCGATGAAAATGGAAGTAGGCGTTGAATCGCCGATTGCAGGCGTCGTCAAAAAAATTGCCGTCACGCCCGGCAAAATGGTTTCCGCCGGACAAGCGCTGGCCATCATCGAATCATGAGCATTGAAATCAATTTTGATCTAACGTCGCTGCGTCGTGCTTACGCCGACGGCAAAATCACGCCGGAGCGAATCGCTGAAGAGGCGTTGCGCCGCGCCGACAATCCAAAATTCCCAAACGTCTGGATTTCAAAAATCAGCCGCGAACAATTGTTGAAAATGGCACGCGCATTGCCGCCGAAGCCGGCAGACAATCTGCCGCTTTATGGAATTCCATTCGCTGTCAAAGATAATATTGATTTTGCTGGAATGCCGACGACTGTTGGCTGTCCCGATTTTGCTTTCACGCCAAACGCATCTGCGACGGTCGTTGAGAAATTGATTGCCGCTGGCGCACTCTTCATCGGTAAAACGAATTTGGATCAATTTGCCACCGGCCTCGTTGGCGTGCGCTCGCCGTTCGGGATTTGCCAGTCGGTTTTCGACGCCAAATATATTTCCGGCGGTTCCAGTTCCGGCTCGGCGGTTGCCGTCGCGTCAGGAATGGTTTCGTTTGCGCTGGGCACGGACACCGCCGGTTCGGGGCGCGTGCCGGCGGCGTTCAACAACATCGTCGGGCACAAACCAACGCGCGGGCTGTTGAGCAATCGCGGCGTTTTCCCTGCTTGTCGTTCGCTCGACTGTGTTTCCATTTTTGCCGGAAGCTGTCACGATGCGCAAACTGTGCTCGATGTTATTGCCGGTTTTGACGACGCCGATCCGTATTCACGGGAAACTCCAAAAACGACGCCGACATTTCCTGAAAAATTTCGTTTCGGAATTTTGTCGTCAGCACAGCGCGAATTTTTTGGCGACGCCGAAGCCGCCGCACTTTACGAATCGGCGATTGTAAAATTGCGCGACTGTGGTGGCGAATCGGTCGAATTCGATTTGACGCCGTTCGCGCAAGCCGCCGTGTTACTTTACGCCGGGCCGTGGGTGGCGGAACGTCGCTGGGCGCTCGGCAGATTTTTTGAAACGCACGGCGATAAAATTCATCCGGTCGTCCGCGAAATTATCGGCGGCGCAGCAAAATTTGACGCTGTCGCCGCGTTCGATGGACAATACAAATTGCAAGCGTTCGCGCAAATAGCGCGTAAAGTATTTTCCGAACTCGATTTGTTGCTGCTGCCGACGACCGGCACGACCTATCGGATTGAACAAGTTTTGGCCGAGCCGGTAAAACTCAACAGCAATCTCGGCTATTACACCAATTTTGTGAACCTGCTGGATTTAGCCGCACTCGCGTTGCCCGCCGGATTTCGTCCATCGAACAATCTGCCTTTTGGCGTCACGCTGATTGCGCCGGCATTTTCAGATGACGCGCTGCTTTCGCTGGGCGCAAAATTTCATGCTGCAATTGGTGGGAATGTGGGCATTACTTCTGCGAAAATTTTGGATCAACCGCTGCCGCGCGAAAAAAACTCCGGCGTTTTGCTTGCAGTCGTCGGCGCGCATTTGCGCGGGCAGCCGCTCAATCATCAACTCACGTCGCGAAAAGCAAAATTTGTCCGGCAAACACGCACGTCGCCGTGTTACCGGCTTTATGCGCTGGCGGGAACGCAGCCGCCGAAACCGGGACTGCGCCGCGTCGCCGAAAAATTGCCGCGCGGGATTGAAATTGAAATCTGGTCGCTGGATGAAGCGGCGTTCGGTTCGTTCGTCGCGGAAATTCCACCGCCTTTGGGAATCGGCACTCTGGAAGTTGAAGATGGCACGAGTGTAAAAGGATTTTTGTGCGAGCCGATTGGACTTGAAGGCGCGCGCGACATCACGGAATTTGGCGGCTGGCGCGCGTTCCGGCAATCGCTCAATAAATGAAATCTCACGCAAAGGCGCGAAGGCGCGAAGATTTTTATTTTCCTTTGCGGCTTTGCGGCTTTGCGTGAGACTCAAATCTGTAATGAACGGCGAAATTTTATTTGAAGAAACCGTGCGCGGCGGCGGCATGTGGTCGTTTGTGCTGCGCCGGCATTTGACTTTGCGCATTACCGACGTCGAAGGCGGCGCGAACGTCGGACTAATGGCTTACAATGCCGACGCGACGCTTGACCGGCTGAATCTGCCCGACACGCTGAAAGCGCAATACACCGCCAAACTCACACGCGGCCATGTGTTGATGAGCGACATGGGACACGCGCTGCTTTCCATAACGGCGGACACAGTTGGCTGGCACGATCCGCTTGGTGGACACGGCAACGCAGAAATGGCGAAAAAGAAATCCGGCGAAGCAAATTACCAGGAAAAGCGAAACGACTGGTATCGCAATGCGCACGATAATTTCCTAATTGAACTGGGTAAATTCGGCCTCGGCAAACGCGACCTTGTTGCGAACGTGAGTTTTTTCAGCCGCGTGGACGTGGACGCGGAAGGGAAAATGAAATTTCATCCAGAAAATTCCAAAGCAGGCGATTCCGTGGATTTGCGCGCGGAAATGAATGTGCTGGTAATTTTGAATACATGCCAGCATCCGCTTGATCCCAACCCGAAATACGCGCCCAAGCCGGTGCAACTTGCCATCCGCAAAACACCGCCGCCGGACGCGGACGACTTTTGCCGGAGCTTCCGCGAGGAGAACAAACGCAGTTTCATTTTAACCGAACGACTTTTCATTGGAGCCTGACATGAGCGCATTTATTTTGACTGAAAGCAAATTAGACCCGGCGAAAGCAGTTTACGATTTGACGCTGCCATCGGGCGACGGCTGGCTGCACGAAATCAAGCGCGGCCAAATTTTTCGCATCGTTGACCTCGACGGCAATCAGGCCGTGGACACGCTGTTTTACAATGCCCACAATTTTTCCGACCGCTATTCCGCACAGGACACCGTTCGCGAGCAGGGTGGCATTTATCTGACTACCGGCACTAAATTGATTTCCAGCGAAGGAAATGTTTTGGCAACCATTGTCACCGACACCTGCGGGCGGCATGACACGTTCGGCGGCGCCTGCGCGGCGGAGAGCAACCAGGTGCGTTATGCGATTGAAAAACGCTGGATGCACAGTTGTCGCGATACATTTCTGCTGGCACTGGCGCGCGCGGGCAACGGCATGACGAAGTGCGACATCACGCACAACATCAATTTCTTCATGAACGTGCCAGTAACGGAACAGGGCGGGCTTTCATTCGAGGACGGCGTGAGCACGGGCGGGCGTTATGTGGAATTGCGCGCGGAGATGGATATTATCTGCCTGATTTCCAATTGCCCGCAGTTGAATAATCCATGCAATGCTTACAATCCAACGCCCGTGAGATTGCTGATCTGGGATTGAGCCGGAAGCGGGGGAATTGTCATAGCTGCATGGAGGCGGGGACCAGAATCGAACTGGTGAATGCAGCTTTTGCAGAACCCTCCTTACCACTTGGCTACCCCGCCCGCAGGCATCGGACACATCATAATCAGGTTCAACGTATCAAGATTCCAGGCAGAAATTAAAATGTGGAAGCAACCACGGTATTTTTGGATTTTGTTGTTTCGGCTTCAATTTTGCGCGGAGCGAGAAACGGATAGAAGTGCAAACCAGCGAAATCGCGCGCAGGATCGGCTAAATCCTGCGCGCCCGGTTTTACCATGTGAGATGATGTCCGACTCGATTAAAAATTCCAAGCCTGACAAAACACGACCGCCAAGCCCATGGCGAAGAAATCAAAGCCGCTTTTCTTCGATGTCGAACACATCAAGCAACCGATATACAACGCGGCCTTTTGGGAGGCATTTCGGGATGTAATCTTCGAGGGCTTCCTGAAGTTCTTCGGGCATATCGCCCAAGCAGGTTTCGCGCATCTGGTTGTTCCACTTGATGATTTCAATGCGCGGGCGCAGTGCGGCGTGCTCCGTAATCCAGGCTGCGACCGCGTCATCGTCTGCGCCGGTGGCGACAAAAGACCGGAACGATTCGGCATTGATGCCGGTGAATCCGAAAAAATACCGGTCAAGCGGGCAGTCGAAGTGATACTCGCCGAGCGTGCCGGCGATGGCAGAGCGGCATTTGTCGAGCACGCGCGCGGCAAGAACGTAGCCCGCCAGCGTTTCGCGCGGGCTGCGTGGATATTCTTTGGTCAGGTCTTTTGCTGTTAATGTCATGGTTTTAGTGTTCATGTTCATTGATGTTTTTATTTTGTTTGGAAAAGTCCGGCAAACCGGCTTTTTTCGGCGCAATCACATATTGTTTTTCATGGGCATATCGTTTTTCATGTCCATGCCGTTTTGCAAGGCTTTCAAGACCGCAGCCGAACTGACGCGATCGTCATGTCCCTTGGCAACGTGCGCGAATTGAACCTTGTTCTCTGTGTCAATGATGAAGGTGGAAGGATATGCCGTTTCGTTATTAGCATCCCAGCGCAGGCCGTAGGATTTAGTGAAGGAATAATCAGGGTCGAGGACGAATAGAAAATCCTTTGGCCAGTTTTTGTCCTGCAAAAACCCGGTGGCGTGCGCTTTGAGATCATCCGCCGGACCGGGATAAACCATCAAAACATGGACGCCGGCGGCCTTGAGCTTGTCCGCATGGCTGACGTAGTCATGCACCTGCTTGGTGCAAAAAGGACAGTCATAGCCCGGCCAGCCGCGCAGTTCAACGAGCACGACTTTGCTCCTGGCGGTCACATCGCTCAAATGCACTGTCTGATCGTCGAGCGTTTTGAGTGTGAAGTCAGGCGCCTTGTCGCCGACTTGTGGCGGATTGGCCGCGTTCATCATGTTATCGGACATCATGCCGCCAATTTGAGGCGGATTCATGGGATGCATCTTGTCGGAAGCCATGTTATCCATCTGCGGCGTTTTGGCGGTGTTCATGGGGTCGGACATCATGCTGCCGGATGAAGCATTGGTGCCATTCATCATGTTATCGGAAGCCATGGGCGGACTGGCTTTGATGGTGAGGGTTAATGCACAGGCCAGGACGGCGAATGCGAACTTGCTGATGTTCATGTTTTTTTTCATTTCGATTATTGGTTTTTATTTTGTGTTTGTGCTGGTTGATTGACGGACAAATTCATTTTCTCCGGCTGCGGCAGCCAGCCGCCCGTGGCTTGCAGCGGTTCAAATTTTCCCGCGTGCGTAACCCAGACGGCGAGCGCAAGCCGTCCGGTAATTCCTTTTGGGCTGGCATCAATGATGAATTTGCCCTGAAGCCCGTTGGTCTGGCTGGTGAGCGTCCGGGTGATGAGCGAAAGCGCGGCAAAATCGTGGTTCAAATGGCGGCCCGCATTTTCTCCGGCCTTCACGTCGGAACTTAATTCGCTGACCAGCAGCGCGGCAGTCACTTCGTAATCCGCCGTTCCGTTTTCTACGGGAACAAAATTTGCCAGCCAGTGCCTGCCGTCATCCGAACTGACTCGCAGCACGCCGGCCTTGTTCGCGGAAGCGGAGGGAGCACCCCGGAACCCGAACCAGTCGCGCCACTCTTTGCCGTTGAGGACAAATTCAGGAGTGTAGATGTTTTCCGCAGACCAGACCTGTGCGTAATCACGTTGCCGGGTGGAAAATTCTTCACTCGACAGCTTGTCGCGCCAGCCAAGATTGTTCCAGTAATCAACGTGAAAAGCGACCGGCACAAAATCGCTCCACAGGCCGGATGAGCCTTTTAGTTTGCTTAACCAGGATTCAGCCGGCGGGCAACTGCTGCATCCTTCGGAGGTGTAAAGTTCCAGCACCGCCGTCTGCCGCCCGGAACTCTGAAAGATAACGGGCGCGGCGCTGGCCGCGACGCACGCAAACATTGCCATGGAACATAAAATTTTCATCTTGCTGAAAGTGTGAGCAAGCACGCCACGGTTTTATTCCATAAAATTTCCCGTATTTGTTTTCGATAAAAACGGAATAAAACCAGCCGCAGGTTCCTCATATCTACATATGAAAAATCTGAAAACGATTGGAATTGCGAGAATTGCTATTTTTACCGTCGTGGCTGTTTCAACCACGGCCACGCTGTTTGGGCAAAGCAAATCGAGCGAAGCTGCACCGGGCTGGGAACTTCAGGGCGCGGACGGCAAGATGATTCATTCTTCTGATTTCAAAGGCAAGGTCGTGATTTTGGATTTTTGGGCAACCTGGTGTCCGCCCTGCAAGGCCGAGATTCCCAGTTTCATCGCCCTACAAAATGAATACGGCAAAAAGGGATTGGCCGTGGTCGGAATTTCGGTGGATGAAGGTGGCGCAGCCGTCGTGAAGCAGTTTGTGCGGCAGTCAGGCATGAACTATCCGGTGGTGCTGGCCGATGATAAAACGATCCGGGCGTTCGGCGGCATCGAAGCCATACCGACGACATTTATCATTGACCGGGAGGGACGCATCGTCACAAAACATTTGGGTTTCACGGAGAAGGACGAATTTGAAAAGGAACTCAAGCCGCTCCTCAACCCATGAGCCATTCAATTTACAAATGACTTGTTGTGCTGCCCCGGCACGATTGCGGGAAACACTTGTTCATCATAAATTTCATATCAACGTGAACGACGAAGATTACGAGCAGGCGGTAAATTCCTTTTATGAGGAGCTATACCGGTTTGCCTACAGCCTTGCTGGAAATGCGGATGATGCGTGTGAATTGACGCAGGAGGCGTTTGCCAAACTGCTGACCAAGGGCGGCCAGGTGCGCGACCGTTCAAAAATCAAATCGTGGCTCTTCACCACGCTATACCGCATCTACCTTGGCTGGAAACGACGGGATACACGCCACCCGCATCTTGAAATCACCAGCGTCGAGGATGAATTGCCGCTCGTCACGCCGGAGATGGTGGACAAATTGGAAAATGAAGCGGTCAGCCAGTCGCTGCTTGAACTTGAAGAGCGCCATCGCGTGCCATTGATGCTCCACTATTTCGAAAACCATTCCTACGCGGAAATCTCCGAACTGCTTGACACGCCCATCGGCACGATCATGTCGCGGCTGTCGCGGGCCAAGGCGCTGATGCGCAAATCGCTCGCCGCAAAATTCATCGGCACGGAACACAAAATAATTTCCATCAACCCCGCATCCCAAAGAAAGGAGATGTGACATGAACAACCAAGAAGCCAAGTTAATCCTGCAAGCCTACCGTCCAGGCGGACGCGACACTTTCGATCCATTGTTCGCAGAAGCCCTGGAGCAGTCCCGCCGCGACCCAGAACTGCAGAAATGGTTCGCCGAAGAACAAGCACTCGATTCGCAAATTCAATCCAAACTGCGGTCGGCGGTCGCGGTTCCGCGCGATTTGAAATCGAACCTTCTCGCGCAGCGGAAAATTATTCGCCCCGTCTCGTGGTGGTTTCAGCTCATGAATTTTCAGCCAATGAAACTGGCTGCTGCCGCAGCGGTCGTTTTGCTGATTGGCCTCGCCGCCTTTTTATTGCCGCCGCCAAAACCGACGCAACTAACATTGTTCCGCGAGAAAATGGTTCGCTATTCGATGCAGGAACACGGACACATCACCTTCGAGTCGCCGGACATCGCCAAGATTCAGCAGTGGCTTCAGTCCCGGGGTGCTGACGCAAATTTTGAACTGCCCGCCGGTCTGCAAGACAAACCCGCCCACGGTTGCCGTGTGGTTGATTGGAATGGCCAAAAGGCGACCATGATCTGCTTCGTGCTGGACGATGGCGAACACATGGACTTTTTTGTCATGGATCGCGCCGGATTGCCGGGCTTGCCCGAAAATGGGGCGCCGCAATTTGCATCCGCCAACAATTTGACGACGGTTACATGGACCAAAGACGGGAAGGTTTATCTGCTGGCTGGCAAAGGCGGCAGAAAGCTTTACCAGCAACTTCTCCAGCAAACATGATGCGAACCAGAAATTAAGGCTTTTTCAGGAACGGTGCGCGCAACAGGCGTTGGGACACAATTCCAAGGCGGTGCATCAAGCTTACGCGAAGCACGCGGAAGTCACCGTGCCGTCGTTGGATGATTGGGAAAAAGAATGGGAGAAAAATCCGCGACATACATAATATGCAACCAAAATTGCTGCCGGTGGATTTCCGATTACAGTTGAAAGCCATTGAACATTCAAATTAACCCGCTGACTTTACATGACCATGACGATTCGACCAGCCCTTGTGGGCGACGTAACTGCCATCGGCGCGTTGGCGCAACAATTCGCTGGCTATCTTCGCGGTCTAGGTGACCAATCGGATTTCAACCTGACCGCCGAGGCTTGTTTACGTGATGGATTCGGGCCTCAACCCGCCTTCGCAGGAATCGTGGCCGAGCACAACGGAGTCGTGGTCGGTTACTTGCTCTATCACTTCGGCTACGACTCGGATGCGGCCGCCAATATCTTGTTCATCGCCGATCTGTATGTGGAAGCCAGCACGCGCCGGCGGGGCATCGGCCGCGCCTTGGTGACGCGAGCAGCCAACATCGCAAGCGAGGCTGGCGCAAAAGAGCTGGTTTGGTCGGTTTACAATACCAACCAGATCGCCGCCGGCTTCTACGAGAAATTAGGCGCGCAGCGGATAACCGACGTATTTTTCATGAAGCTACGGGCGAA
>DASQOZ010000101.1:0-20205 GCA_035644195.1 Candidatus Methylomirabilota bacterium
AAAATTGAGCGGCTCTTCGCCTGGCTCTTCAGCTTCCGACGGCTGGTGGTCCGTTATGAATACCACGCGGAGAATTTTCAAGGGTTTGTTCATTTGGCGGCGGTAATCATCCTCTTGAGACATTTATGAGATACGCTCTAGCATAGTGTGAAATTTTAACCGGCTTACTTTTCGCCAAACAGCGCTTCAATGTCCCTCGCTCCGTGATAAATGTGCAGCACTTCAATTCCTTTGGGAATGGCGCGGTAAAAAATCAGGTAATTGTCAAAGCCGGAAATCAGCCACGAACGAACACCCTTTAATCGCGGATCGCGGAATTTTCGCAACCGGCCAAGATTGGGAGTTGCGGACAGCAGCTTAAAAGTTTCATAAGCGGCTTCAATAACTCGCGTTGCCGCATCGGGATTGTCGTCGGCAATGTGTTCCCAAATCGCCCACAATTCGGCTTCGATGCCGGATGCCAGAATAAATTCAGCCACGCGCTTCCTTAATCCGTTTGCGGAGACGGCGGAATACCATTTCACCATTCACGCCACGGCCTGCGTCCAGCGAGCCGACCGCTTGCACTAACTGTGCTTCCAATTCGTCCAACGTGGCAGGGCGGCTCGCTGCTCGCGCTTCGCGTTCTTCCTTGAGACGGCGCAGTCCGGCGCGGACAACTTCGCTGGCAGTCTGGTAAAGGCCGCTGCCAACTTCTTTGGTTACAAACTTTTCCAGTTCTGGCGTCAGAGAAACATTCATAAATCAGATTAAATTTTCCGTTGCCACAAAATATCGCAAATAACAGGAAATGGCAAATCTTGTTATTGGCTTAAACGGTCGTTTTCCGTCCATCCATCTTTGAAAAATTGCCCGCCGGACGACGGGCTGGACTGGAATTTTCGGGACAACTTCGGACACAGAACGAACGGTGCGGAGTCTTTTGCGCCAAAAACAGGCTGGTGCCCACGACAGGACTTGAACCTGTATGATTTTACTCACTAGAACCTGAATCTAGCGCGTCTGCCAATTCCGCCACGTGGGCAACGTTTGCAGCCATTTTAATACGCGTCAATTGTCGCGCGGGCAAGTCAAATTGCATCGTCCGCTTTCGATTCCTCTGAATCTTCCAATTCCAATTTCAACGCGCGCAGCGAAAGGTTGATGTCGCAAAGAAATGCGACCAGCGACGCGGCCAGCGAAATCATGGACGCGATGAAAATAATTCCGGCGAGCAATCCCTGCCGCCATTGCAACAACGCCGCCATAAAAAGCGTGATGATTAATGCCGCCGCCAGCAACGCGCTTACCGCCGCCAGCGTGATGCCCATGCGAATCAATTTTGCCCGGCGATAAATGATGGCGACTTGCGCGAGCACTTGTTCGCGTTCCTGCTCGGAGCGTTTCGGCAATTCAGATTTCAACTGCCGCGCCCGATCAATCGCGCGGCCAAGCCGGTTGGTCATCGTTAGCAACAGCAAGCCGACGCCGGAAATTAAAATCACCGGGCCGATGGCATCACGCAATTCGGGAATGATTTGTTCAAGTGAGGTCAGCGGCATAATTCACAAACACAGTTTAACGCAAAACGTCGGCGAGGAACAATCGCAGTTTGTCGCACACTTATCGAAAATTGCAGCAGCAATTCCATTAAACCTTCATCCATTTTCCCTTTTGCGACGATTCTTCGACCGCCGTCAGCACGCGCTGGGTTTTCAAACCGTCTTCAAACGTCGGATGAACCGGTTTGCCTTCAACGCACGCGTTCACGAAATCCGCGATGGCATGGACAAACGTGTGTTCGTAGCCAAGCCCGTGTCCCGGCGGCCACCAGTTTGCGACGTAAGGATGAATGCCGTCGCGCTGCGTCACCAGGATGTCGCGGAAACCCTGCCGGTCTTTCGGGTCGTCGCCGTTGTAAAATTTCAATTTGTTCATGTCCTCGAAATCAAAATACAGCGAGCCTTTGCTGCCGTTGATTTCAATCTCGATGCGATTGCGCCTGCCCAGCGCATACTTCGTCGCCTCCAAATTCGCCATCACGCCGTTTTCCATCCAGCCGATGAACACGGCGGAATCCGGCGCGGTGACTTTGCCCATTTTCTTTTGCCCGCGCGCCAGCGATTCCGCGAGCGGGCGTTCGGGAATAAATGTGTTCACGATTCCGCAAACTTTTTCAAACTCGCCGACAAGGTAACGCGCGAGGTCAATGATGTGCGAATTGATGTCGCTGTGGACGCCGCTGCCGCTCGTCTCCTTTTGCAGACGCCAGTCGAGCGGAAATTCCGGGTCGGCCAGCCTCTCCTGCGCGTAGCGCGCGCGAAAATGATAAATCCTGCCGAGCGCGCCTTCGGAAATCATTTTCTTCGCCAGCGCAATTGCCGGAATGCGCCGGTAATTGTGACAAACCATGTGAACGACTTTTGATTTTTGCACGGCGGCGAACATTTGCTCGCATTCTTTCAAATTCAGGCCGAGTGGTTTTTCGCAGAGAACGTGCTTCCCGTTTTTCGCGGCGGCAATCGCCATCTCCGCGTGCGAATTTGTCGGCGTCACGATGTCCACGATGTCAATCAGCGGCGACTCGACGATTTCGCGCCAATCGGTCGCCGCGTGCTGCCAGCCGAGTTGCGCGCGCGCGGATTGCGTCGCAACGGCGTTGCGCCCGCAAATGGTGTGCAGCTCGACGTTGGCTTTGAGGTTGAAGAATTTTGGAGCCTGCCGCCAGGCGTTGGAGTGCGCCCTGCCCATGAAACGGTGGCCGATCAGTCCGACGCGAAAAGTCTTCGCCATAAAAGTTGGGATTGAACTGAATTTGCGTGTCTTTATAGTGAGGCGCGACAACCAAGTCAACCAAATGCCTTTCACAACATCAGAAATCTCAAAACTCATTGGTGGAGAAGTGGTTGGCGATGGCAATGCCGCGCTCAAAAACTTCGCAACCATCGAATCCGCGCAACTTGGCGACCTGACTTTCGCCGAAAATGAAGAATTTTTCGCCCGCGCCGAACAAAGCGCCGCAACCGCAATCATCGCCGACAAACGATTTTCTTCGACAAAAAAAATTCTGATTCGTGTGCCGAACGCTCGCGTTGCATTTGCGAAAGCTCTCGCGTTATTTTTTCCTGAACCAAAATTTTCCGCCGGAATTCATCCGACGGCTGTTGTCGCAAAATCCGTGCAAGTTGATTCCAGCGCGCATATCGGACCACATTGCGTCGTCGGCGAGCGCGTGAAAATCGGCGCGCGTTCCGTTTTGCAGGCGGGAAATTTTGTCGGCGACGATTCTAAACTTGGCGACGACGTAAATTTATTTCCGAACGTCACAATTTATCCGCGCGGGCAGATTGGAAACCGCGTTCGCATCCATGCCAATTCCGTCATCGGCTCGGACGGCTACGGCTACGTTCTGGATGAAGGTGTTCATCGCAAAGTTCCGCAGATTGGAAATGTCGTCATCGGCGACGACGTGGAAATCGGCGCGGGCGTGACGATTGATCGCGGCGCGCTCGGCCCGACCGTCATCGGCAAAGGCACGAAGATTGACAACCTCGTCCAGATCGCGCACAACGTCCAAATCGGCGAGCATTGTCTCGTCGTCGCGCAAGTTGGAATCGCGGGAAGTTCAAAATTGGGAAATTATGTCGTGCTGGCCGGGCAAGCCGGCATCGGCGGTCATTTGAAGATCGGAAATCAAGTCACCGTCGCCGCGCAATCCGGCGTGATGAATGACATTCCCGATGGCGAAAAATGGCTTGGCGCGCCAGCGCAACCGGACAGGCAGACCAAGCGGCAGATGATTGCCATCCAACATTTGCCGGAATTGCTCAAGCGCGTGGCGGAACTGGAAAAAAAGCTTGGCGAAAAATAAAATAATTGAGGCGGGAGGGACGGCGTGTCGCCGTCCCAAATTTGGGTCGCCGACACGGCGACCCTCCCGAAAATTAAATCACGCGGCCAATTTTTCCAGCAACGCCGGATTGATGCCCGGATGAAAATCAATCTCCGTCGTTCCCGTTTCCCCAAAAATTTCCAGATGATTGTATCTCCCGCTCTCGCCGTCCTTTCTTAACACGATGCGGATCGGCTCGACGATTTGATGTTGCAACGGACGTTCATCCGGTCGTCCGGCCTCGATGGTGACAACGTCGTTGCACAAAGTTTGTTTTTGCAAGACGACCGTCCGCAGCGGAACGTCGTCCGCCACGGGGCGCTTGCGACCATCAAGCCCGATAATGTGGATGCTTACTGCGCCGCGATACAATTCGCTGATTCTCTCGCAAAATTGTTTCCAGCGCTTTTGGGGAATTTCGGTCGTTGTCATAATTATTTTGTCCGTCCGCGCGACGAAGCTTTGCGCTTCACATTGCTGTTGTTCAAATGCAACGTGCTCGGCGAACGCCGCCGGATTCTACCGCCGACGTTGCGCTGCAATTCCGTCGCCGACGATTTCCACCGGCTTGTCGTCATCAGTGAAAGGTTCATTGCTTTGGGCGTAAATTTTTTTTGCGTGTGGTCTTCACGGCGGCCGTGATGAATTTCCTCGACGACAAATCGTTCCGGCTTGTCCATCGGCGGCAACGCGCCGCCGCGACGTCGGGCAGCATGAATTGGAATCATTTTCACAGCCATCTAGCCCTCGCTTCTCGTGTGTGTCTTGGCCGCTTCGAGCATTTCGCTGTGCTCCGCTTCGTCCACGCCTTCCTGAACCGTGCGTTCCTCATCTTCATCGTCAGTCGGCAAATGCCGTTCAGTTTGACGTCCGCGCGAAGTCGGCGGCGCACCCATTCCGCTGGAAACGATGTTCGGTTCATCTACGGGACTGTCCGCATCATCGTCGCCGAGCAATTCGCGTTTGGCCTCGCGCAAATCGGAAGTCGTGCGGCGATTCGGCGCGCGCCCGGCGATCAGCGCCAGTTCCCGCGCCCGCTCATTCACCATGTCCGGCGTGACCGTGTTTTGGGTGATTCTGCCGTGCGGATGAAGCTTTCTTTTGACCATGAACTTTTTTAAGCATCGTCTGTGCCGATGAAAATGCCGGAAGAAATTGAAGGAAACTCCTGAATTTTTTAAGAAGATTGTGAATCGAAAACCGCATTTCGCCATTCGCAAATGCAAAACGCATTTTTAACGCAAAGACGCAAAGTTGATGAGGCGCAAAGAAAACAGGCTTTATTTTTAACGTGGCGTCTTTGTGCCTTTGCGCCTTTGCGTTAAATCATTTGGGTTTGAGCTGTGGAAACAAAATCACGTCGCGGATGCTTTCCTGTCCGAGCAACATCATGCACAGGCGGTCAATGCCCATGCCCATGCCACCGGCGGGCGGCATTCCGTGTTCGAGCGCGACAAGAAAATCCTCGTCCAGCTTTTGCTGTTCGCCGCCGGCCTGATGTTCGAGGCGTTCGCGCTGTTCGATGGGATCGTTCTGCTCGGTGTAGGCGGGCGCGATTTCCTGGCCGTTGATGCAGCACTCGAAGACTTCGACGGTCGTCGGGTCGTCGGGCGAAAGTTTGGCGAGCGGCACGAGTTCCTTGGGCAGATGCGTGACGAACGTGGGCTGAATCAGCGTCGGCTCGATCAATTTTTCAAACACCGCGCCGGTGATTTCGAAATCTTCGTAGTTCCTACCAATGTCAGCGCCCAACGCCAAATCTTGAATTGCGACAACAAGACGTTCTTGTGGAGTCAGTGCGAACCAATCGGCGATTCTTCCGTTCGTTTTCTTTTGAACGGTTTCTCGGACAAGTTCCTTATATTTTCTAGTTTCCCATTTGCCGTCGGGTTTCGGCGCGAGATTAATCCATTCTTCATTACACAATTCTCTAATTTTGCCGATTGCGGTTTCCAACTCGTTGAACTTGTCTTTTGTATCCGACTCAGGTTCGCCCCAACTTTCCTTATTTGCCTGATAGTCCTTTTTGAGATGGTCAATTAAGTTTGCAACTTCGGGCACAGCCGCTTTGGCCAAATCCCAATGAAAATCGTAGGGGTTGGAAGTTTTGAAAAAGTGTTCTCGAAAATCTTGAAATGCGCGAAATGCATTTACTTTGGTTGGTGACAAGACAATTTTTCCTTTGTTATCTTTTGAATCTTGGCTCAACGCTAACAGGATTCCGCTGTTTACAAGAATTAGCTTAAGCGCGGCATTAAGCTCTGTGTAACTGCTACGAGGAAAACAAAGCTTCCGTTCTGGAAAAACATTTTCCGCGATGTGAATTATCATTTCTTGCACGAGCTTCATCATCGTCTCGTAATCGCCGAACGCCTGATACGCCTCGAGCATCGTGAATTCGGGATTGTGTTTGCGCGAGAGGCCTTCGTTGCGGAAGTTGCGGCCGATCTCAAACACCTTGTCCACGCCGCCGACGAGCAGGCGCTTGAGATAAAGTTCCAGCGCGATGCGCAGATAAAAATCGCAGCCGAGCGCGTTGTGATGGGTCTTGAAGGGTTGCGCCGCCGCGCCGCCGGGAATCGCCTGCATCATCGGCGTCTCGACTTCCACGTAGCCGCGCGCGTGCAGAAAATTCCGTATCTCGCGGATGATTTCGCTGCGCTTGAGCATGACGTCTTTCACGTCGGGATTCGCCATCAAATCGAGATAGCGCTGGCGATAGCGGATTTCCGTGTCGGCGAGGCCGTGCCATTTTTCCGGCGGCGGGCGCAGGGCTTTGGCGAGAATCACGAACGAATCGAGCTTGATGGAAATTTCGCCGGTTTTGGTGGTGAACATTTTTCCGCGCGCGCCGATGAAATCGCCGAGGTCGAGGTGCGTGAAAATATCCCAACTGCCCGGCGCGGTTTCTTCGAGATGATTTTTCTGCGCGTAAATCTGGAGACGACCGCTTTGGTCGCGCACGTCAATGAACATGGACTTGCCCATTTCACGGTGTGCGGTGATGCGCCCAGCGACGGCGACTTCGCGGCCTTCGGTGTAATTGTCGTGCGCGTGTTTACAGCTTTCGCTCGGCGTGAATTTATTTTTGAACGGAAAAATATTTTTCGCCTCGAGCGCCTTGAGTTTCGCCCGGCGCTGTTCGATCAATGAATTCGTGTCGTCCATTAGAGTCGGTGGAGTAAATCAAATTTTTCAAGCAAGCGCACGCAAAAGGTTGTAGCGGCGGTCTGTGACCGCCGATGGAGATGATTCGGCAGTCATAGACTGCCGCTACAGCAAAAATTATTTTCCTGCCGGACTATTTGTCGAAGATTTGTAAAGTCCCGCTTTGATGAACGGTTTCAGTTGCGCGCCGTAACCCGCCGCTTCCATTTTATCGAGCGGAATAAATTTCAACGACGCGGAATTGATGCAATAGCGCAGGCCGCCCTTGTCGCGCGGGTCGTCGTCGAAAACGTGGCCGAGATGCGAATCGGCGGTTTTCGAGCGGACTTCCGTGCGCGCCATGCCAAAAGAATTGTCCGTGTGCTCGATCAGTTTTTCACCGACGAGCGGTTTGCTGAAGCTCGGCCAGCCGCAGCCGGAATCGAATTTGTCCAGCGAACTGAACAACGGATCGCCGGAAACCACGTCCACATAAATGCCTGGCGCATGATTGTTGTTATATTCATTTTGAAATGGCGGCTCGGTTGCCGCGTTTTGCGTGACAGCAAATTGCATCGGCGTCAATTTTTTCTTCAATTCCGCCGCGTCCGGTTTTTTGAAATTTTTCGTATCCATAACTTGATTGGTTGAAATGATCGAATCATTTGTCTGCTGTGCGCGGATTGCGTTGTGCGCCAGCGCGATAATTCCCGCCGCGAGCAAAATTGCTGCGACAATTTTCATAATTCCGCCTGATTGCATAAACATTTGACGGTTTAATTTAACGAACGTTCAGAAATAAACCGTCAAAGAAATTTCCATTCGCCGAACATCGCCGCCTGGCCGCGCGGCTCGCCGGCTTCGGGAATCAAATTCCAAACTATCGCGTTTGAAATCTCAAAGCGCCGTCCGGTTTTGGAAATGCGCACACCGGAATAATCATCAATGAAACCGTGTTGCGAAACGATTTTCAGCAATCGCGCGCGTTCGTCGCGATTTGGCGCTTCGGCAGTCAGCCGCGACGGCGTGCGCGTGAATTCTTCCCACGACATTTCCCAAAGCGCGAGCGCGGATTGATTGCCGTAATCCAAAACCGGATCGGATTCCGTGCCGTGTGAAACGACGACGAATGGCGCTTCAAAAACATGGCGCGACAGTCCCGCCGGATTAAAAACGCCGGGCAACAAATCGCGTCCGGTCCATTTTCTGAAACTTCCCGCGAGCATTTGCGTGTGCGCGATGACGAAATCGGTTTGCCAGATGGAATTTATTTGGTTCATGGCTTCAGTTTGACGCCTTTATAACCCTTCACTTTTGAGCCGTCCGCAAGAAACGCGGATGACGGCTGCTGCTCAAAAAATTCACAGAATTTTTTGCCATACAAATTGGCGACATCGCAGTGAAATTCCGCGGACTCCGTTTCCCAAATCCGCCAGCGCGGATGTTCGACCGCATATTCCATTGTCGAACCGTCACGTTGCGTGGTGTAGCCCCAATAATGTTCTGTGATAAACTCCTCCAGCGATCCGTCAACCAGTGGTTGCGCTTGTCCGCAAACCGTCGCTTTCAAAAAATTTTCGAGACCATTGAATCGCCATGAATACGAAACCGATTTTATTTCGTTCTGAATTTTTTCAATCCGGTGTGACATTGGCAGCGCGACATAATTTTCGTTGTAAAATTTCTGCGCGACAAAAGCGATCGCCTTTCGTGGAACCAATTCCTTGATGAAAACAACTCCGCGCCGCCAGCCGTCGCCGGCTTTTCGGCGAACGTAAAAGCGCAGATTGACTTCTTCAAAATGGCGATGAAATGGAATTGGAATTCCGGCAACGCGCGTGTTTCGGAAATGAAATCCGACGACACTCGCGAAAGTTTTGCCGTTCCAAAAATCCAATTCCGTTCCTGCCGGAACAAAGGACGAGAGGACAAACGGATCAATTTCATAATTCAGCATTGCTAAATAACGCCATTCGGCAGTCAGGAAAATTTTTGGAGAAACTGATTTCATTTTCGCCATCGCAACAGCCGCAAAGCATTTCCAATCACGATCAAATCGGAAAATCCCATCGCCGCCGCGCAAAAAATCGGGCTGATGAAACCGAGCGCGGCGAGCGGAACGCCAAGCGCGTTGTAAAAAAACGCCCAGAACAGATTTTGTTTGATCGTTCGCAATGTCGCGCGCGCCAATTCTAAACTTTCTGGCACGGCTTCGATTTCCGATTTGAGCAAAATGATGTCCGCCGCCTCGCGCGCGATGTCGCTGGCGCGGCTCACGGCAATGCCGAGGTCGGCCTGCGTGAGCGCGGGCGCGTCGTTGATGCCGTCGCCGACGAATGCCACCTGTTCGCCCTGCGATTGCAATTTTTTCACGAATTCCGCTTTTTGTTCCGGCCGCACTTCGGCAAAAACATTTTTCGATGCGATGCCAACCTGTTTCGCGATGCTCGCAGCAGTTTGGGAATTGTCGCCGGTGACGAGAAAGATTTTCAAGCCTTGCTGCTGAAGCTGTCCAACGACGTTCGCCGCATTTGGTTTAATCGTGTCGCGCACGGCAAAAAGTCCGAGCAATTGTTTTTCTGCCGCGAGACCGACAATCGTCGCGCCTTGATTCGACCATTCGGAAATAAATTTTTCACCGGACGCCAAATCCACGCCGATTTCTTTCAGCCAGCGGAGTGAACCGAGGCGCAAGATTTTCTCCCTCTCCTCCGCCAACGGAGGAGAGGGTCGGGATGAGGAGGCCAATTGTTCTTGAATTAAAATCCCCTCATCCCAGCCCTCTCCCCGCTTGGGCGGGGCGAGGGAGTTGTTTTCCTGCCATTTGGCTTCAATTCCGCTGCCGCGAATTTCCTTCCAATCTGAAAGCTCGGTTTTTTCCTCCGAATTTTTTGCAATCGCTTGACTGATTGGATGCGCGGAATTTTTTGCGAGCGCTGCCGCTAAAATTCTGACATCTGAATTCTGGCCTCTGATTTCTGAAATCGCCGCCACTTCCGGCTTTCCAAAAGTCAGTGTTCCGGTCTTGTCAAAAATGATCGCCGTGATTTTTCCAGCTTTTTCAAGCGCCACGCCGTCGCGGATCAAAATACCCCGGCGCGCGGCGGCGTTTGCGCCGGCCATGATCGCCGCCGGAGTCGCCAAACCCATCGCGCACGGACACGCGACAATTAAAATTGCCGATGCAATGATGAATCCCGCCGCGATTCCAGCAGGCGGCATTGTTGTCCAAAGAAATTGCGCGAGAAAATCGTGAAAATGTTTTGCCGATTCCGGCGCGAGTCCCCACCACAGTCCGGCGGCAATTGCAATCGCGACGACGACCGGCACAAAGACGCTGCTCACACGGTCGCCGAGGCGTTGGATGTCGGCGCGGCTGGTTTGCGCGCGCTGCACAGCGGCGATGACGTTTGCGAGCGCGGTTTCTTCGCCGGTTGCCGTGACACGCATAACGAGCCGGCCATTCAAATTCACCGTGCCGGCGAAAAGTTCGCCGCCGTTTTTTTTATCAACCGGAACGGATTCGCCAGTGAGTGCGGATTCGTCAACCGCCGATTCGCCTTCGATAACAATTCCATCAACTGGAATGCAATCACCGGGACGAAGGACAATTTCATCGCCGATTTTTAATTCTGCGACGGGAATTTCGATTTCCGATTTCTGGCTTCCGGCTTCTGACTTCTGAATTCGTGCCGTTTGCGGCGCAAGGTTCAGCAACGATTTCAACGCGCCGCCTGCTTTGTCGCTGACGCGCGCTTCGAGCCAATGACCGGCGCTGATGAGCGTGATAATTGCCGCAGCTTCCATGAAATATAAATGCCCGCAGTGGCCGCTCAACAATGCCCACGCGCTGTAACCGAACGCCGTTGTCGAACCGAGCGCGACGAGCGTGTCCATATTGGAGCCGCCGATTTTGAGTTGCCGCCATGCGCCGCGATAAAATGGCGCGCCGGAAAAAATTTGGACAACACCCGCTGCGAAAAGTGAGAACCATTGGAACCATGGCTTCGTCATCAAGACAAAGCCCCATTCACCGATCATCAAAAATGCCGTGACGACAATTCCAAGCCATAAGCCGATTTGCCAATTATTTTGAGGCGATGCGTGGCAGCCGCAGGAATCGGTTTGGATTTCCTTCGCTTCGTAGCCGGCATTTTTCACGGCTTGAACAACGGCGAAAATATTTTCTTCCGCGCCGGAATTCCAATGCACAACGGCGCTGTTGTTTTGGAGCGAAACGGTTGCGCTGCGGACGCCGGGCGCGCTTTGAATCGCGTCGGTGACGTGCCGCGCGCAGTTTGCGCAGGTTATTCCGCTGATTTCCAATTTCGTCACAAGGAAATGTTATCGCTGCGGGAAACTTTTGTCGAATTGTCACGAATGGTGGAGCGAGCGTCCGCGCGAGCCGAAAATCCAACTTGCCTCACTACCGCGCCATTGCATTTCCGGCAATCCAGCCAGTTGTCCATGCGGCTTGAAAATTAAATCCGCCGGTGACGCCGTCAATGTCCAGCACTTCGCCCGCGAAAAAAAGTCCGGGACAAATCTTGCTTTCCATCGTTTTGAAATTTACTTCGTTCAACCGAATGCCGCCGCAGGTCACGAATTCATCCTTGTTCAAACTTTTTCCCGTCACGGAAAATTCAGCGCGAAGCAATTGCCGGATCAATTTGCGCTGTGCTGGTTGTGGAAATGCCGACCAGCGTGTGTCGTTCGCGACGCCAGATGCAATTACAAGTTGCTCCCAAAGTCGCGCGGGCAGTGGTGCGACGGGCGAATTGACAATCAGTTTTGCGCCTTGCGATTGGCGGCGCGATTGAAATTCCGCCAGCAGCTTTTCCTCGTTCAAATGCGGCAGCCAATTGATTTGAAGCATGAAGCGATAATTTTTTTCGTGCAATTCGCGCGCGCCCCACGCGGACAAACGCAAAATCGCCGGACCGCTCAAGCCCCAATGCGTGATGAGCAGCGCGCCGCGTTCGCGAAGTTTGGTTCCGGGAATCTGCGCTTCAACATTTTCAAGTGAAACGCCGGCCAATTCCCGCAGCCACGGCGTTTCAATGTGAAACGTGAACAGCGACGGCACTGGCGCTTCCAGCGTGTGACCGAGTGAAACGGCCAATTGTCCCAATGCCATCGTCCGACATCCGCCCGTGGCCAGAAGCAATTTGTCGCAAACAATTTTTTCAGATTCTTCTCCCTCGCCCCGCCCAACCCTCTCCTCCGCCGACGGAGGAGAGGGAGGAAAATTTCTCACGAGCGTCAGTTCAAATCTTCCATCCGTAACTTTCACGACGCTTTCCACGCTGCAATTCGTTTTCAATTTCACACCGGATTTGTGCGCCGCATTGAGCAGGCAATCAATGATCGTTTGCGACGAATCGGTTGTCGGAAACATCCGTCCGTCGCTTTCGGTTTTCAATTTCACGCCGCGATTTTCAAACCACGCGACGGTATCACTTGCTTGAAATTGTTTGAACGGCGCGATCAACGCCCGTTCGCCGCGTGGAAAACGCGTTGTCAATTCGCGCGCGTCGAAGCACGCGTGAGTCACGTTGCAGCGTCCGCCGCCGGAAATTTTGACTTTGGAAAGAAATTGCGACGATTTCTCGAAGATGAAAATTTCCGCGCCGGGTCGCTCCTCGGCGCAGGTGATGGCGGCAAAAAATCCCGCCGCGCCGCCGCCCACGATGACAAAGCGCTGCGGATTCATGGTTGCTCAAGGCGTTGCTGCCAGCTTGATTTCGGCGGCCTCCCATTCAGGCGTCGCCGTCGCGAGCCGTTCCTGGACGTGCGCGAGTTCGCGATTGATCTCCTGTGCGCGTCCGGGTTTTTCGTAAGTCTCCGGCTTTTCCAATTCGGCGGTGAGTTCAACCTGTTTCGCTTCAAGTTCCTGGATTTCCTTTTCCAATTTATGAACCAATTGTTGTTGCGCCTTTTTTTCGCCGGAACGCGCCTGACGCTGCTGCGCTTCAATCCGCTTTTGTTCCTTGCGGTCAATTTTTATCGTCGTCGCGGAATTTTTGATTTGAGGTGAAGCGGTTCCGTTCGTTCCGCCGGAAGTCAACGCGGCGCGCGCGGACGACGCTTTTGTTTTGTCCAGATAATATTGATAGCCGCCGGGATAATGCGTGAGCTGGCCGGCATTGACGTGGACGACGTGGTTCGCCAGCGCGCGGATGAAATAAACGTCGTGGCTGATGAAAACGAGCGTGCCCTCGAATTGGCCGAGCGCATAAACCAGCGCATCAATGCTCGCCATGTCCAGGTGCGTCGTCGGCTCGTCCATCAGCAAAAGATTTGGCGGATCGAGCAACAGTTTCACGAGCGCGAGCCGGCTTTTTTCGCCGCCGCTCAACACGCTGACCTTTTTGAAAACGTCGTCGCCGCGAAAAAGAAAACTGCCGAGCAGCGTGCGGACAAATTGTTCGGTGATGCGCGACGGCGTGTCCATCGCTTCCTCGAACACCGTGCGCGATGCTTGCAACATATCAACGCGATATTGCGAGTAATAACCCGCCTTCACATTGTGTCCGAGCGTGCGCACGCCGCTTTGCGGAACCAAAACTCCCGCGAGAATTTTCAGCAACGTGGATTTGCCCGCGCCGTTCGGCCCGACCAAAACCGTGCGCTGCCCGCGTTCAGCCTTAAATTCCATGCCGCGATAAACCACGTTCTCGCCGTAAGCCTGATGGATATTTTCGAGCGTGATGACTTTGTGGCCGCTGCGCAACGGTTGCGGAAATCGAAAACCGATTTTGCTTTCGTCATTTGTCGGCGCTTCGATTTTGTCCATGCGCTCGATCTGCTTGAGTTTGCTTTGCGCCTGTGACGCCTTGCTCGCCTTGGCGCGGAAACGGTCGGCAAACAATTGCAATCGTTCGATTTCTTTCTGCTGATTTTTGTAGGCGGCGAGCAATTGTTCCTCTGCGGCGGCGCGTTGCACGAGAAATTCATCGTAGTTGCCACGATAACGGTTGAGCTTGCTTGAACGGATTTCTACGATGCCGCTGACGATGTGATTCAGAAATTCGCGGTCATGCGAGATGACGATGATTGCGCCGGGATACGTCGTGAGATATTCCTGAAACCACAGCAACGCTTCGAGGTCGAGATGGTTCGTCGGTTCGTCGAGCAACAGCAAATCGGGTTCCTGCACGAGCAATCGCGCCAGATGCGCGCGCATCACCCAGCCGCCACTCAATTCGCGCGCCGGACGGTCAAAATCTTTTTCGCGAAAGCCAAGGCCGGAAAGGATTTGTTTCGCCTTCGCATCCAATTGATAACCGCCGAGTTCGTGAAAACGATTGTGCGCGTCGTCGTGGATTTCTTCCGCGTGCGACGGCTCGACATGATGGTCGGAATCCCACGCGAGGATGAGGCGGCGGAGTTTCACAAATTCCGGCGAAATGGCGGTGGCCAGTTCCATGACCGTTTCATCACCGACTGGCGCGCTTTCCTGTGGCAGATAGCCGAACACGACATTCCGCTCTTTTATCACCTTGCCTGAATCCGCCGAGCCATTGCCGAGGATGATGGAAAAGAGCGTGGTCTTCCCCGCGCCGTTCGGCCCGACGAGGCCGATGCGGTCTTCGCGATTCACCTGCAACGTGGCCTCGTCGAATAAAGTTCGTCCGCCATACGCCTTGCTGATGTCAGAAAGAGTCAACATTGAAACGGCAGCTTAACCGAAATTCACAAGCGAACACAAGGCTTGGCCGCGCTGATAATCGGTTTGCAAATCCTCGGTAAATATGTTTTATCACATGAGCCATTGGAAATCGGCACAATAAACGATTTTGAAAATTTTTGCGGAAAGGTTGCAAAGCGATGGAACATAGACTATCAAATCAGTTTCCATTCTTGTCCTGTCATTCTATGATTACCCCCCGCCCAACGAAGAACTCACGAGTTCATAATGCCGTGAATTGACAATGAACCGCAATTGCCTGTTCGCCCACTGCCTGTCTGTGACTTGCGTGAATGAGTCTGTGCCGCACCCGGCAAACGCCGCGCATAAAAGAAACAGCAAAAGAATCTGCATGGCTGATTTTAGCTGTGTCGTCATTTGCATGGAGTTAAAGCGAACAATGCGACACTTTCAAGCTCCATCAGGAGCGGAATCTTTGTAGCCATTCTCAAAATTGGTTGTATCGCCAAGTCTGATTTACTGCGATAATGGCACATTGGTTTTTTATCGTGAATGTTTCATCCGCCATTTTTGATTGCAGCGCGCCGGACCTGGATTCGTGTCCGGACGAGTCGTTGCCGGAATTCGCCTTCATCGGCCGCTCGAACGTCGGCAAGTCGTCGCTGCTGAACATGCTTGCGGGCAAGGGGATTTTGGCGCGCGTCTCGACGACGCCGGGGTTCACCAAGCTCATCAATTTTTTCACGATGAGCAAGACGTGGCGGCTGGTGGATTTGCCGGGCTACGGTTACGCCGAGGGTTCGCGCAAGCATGTGTCGCAGTTCAATCGCGCGGCGGCGAATTATATCAAACACCGGCCAAATCTGTGCTGCGTGTTTTTGCTGGTTGATTCCGGCCTTGAACCGCAGCCGATTGATTTGGAATTTGTGCAATGGCTCGCAAGCCACGCGCTCCCGTTCGTGATCGTTTTTACGAAGACGGATCGCGGCACGCAGGAAGAAGTGGAGGCGAACATCGCGGCGTTCACAGCGCGCATCGCGGGATGGTTCGAGAAATTGCCGGAGATTTTCCAGTGTTCAGCTACGACGGGTCACGGCCGAAGTGAATTGCTCGCGGTCATCGGCGCGACTCTCGACGCAGGCCCGGCAGCCGAAGAAACCGCTTCCAAAAAACCGTTGCCACCGCGTGAAATCGAGCCGCCTTTCAGCATGAAAGTGCTTGCTGGAAATGCGCGTGAGAAAGATCCGAGAGAGAAAAAGAAACTTAAAGGCGCGCGGCCGTGGTAAGTGCTTGCGCACGGCCACTAGCTACTTCGTCGCCGGCTGGTAATCTTTCCACAACCACTCCAAAGCTTCGGGCAACGTTTGTTGTTTCGTTTTGCCGTCCACGTGCCCGGCGTTGCGGGCGAAGATGAATTGGTAATGGTAATTTTTCGCGGCGAGGACGCGCGCCATGTTTTCGTTGGCGAGAACCCAATCGTGCATATCGTCGCGCATGGCGTTCGGGTTCAAAAGATCGCGGTCGCCGACTTCGAGCCAGATGCGGATTGGTTTGACGGGATTTTCGGGAATGAGATGTTCGTGAAATTCCCATGCGCCGCCCGGCGTCTCGGGACTCGGCGGCCATTGCTGGTTCACATAAGTGCCGGAGTAAGTCAGCACGCGACGATAGAGTTCAGGATGATACCATGCCATGATGAGCGCGCAGGAACCGCCGGAACTGTAGCCGATGGTCGCGCGAGCGTTCGGGTCTTTGGTCAAGGTCACATTGCATTGCTTTTCAACGCGCGGCAATACTTCCTGCTCGACGAACTCGGCATATTTTCCAGACATGGTGTCGTATTCCAATCCGCGCTCGCTGCCTTGCGCGTCGCCGCCGCCGTTGCCGATGGAAATGCCGACCATCACGGGAATTTTTTTCTCCGCGATCAAATTATTCAAAGCCGTGAACAACGATTTATCCGGGCCGTCCGCGCCGACGATGAATGGCGCAACCGTGCCGGGAGAGTATTGCTCTGGAACGTAAACGGAAATTTTGCGCGCGTAAGGAGCAGGATGGCTGGTGGTGACGATGAGTTTGGCAGAATTGTTTGTATCAGGAATTCCGAATGTGCCAGGGTCACGCGCGATGCCGGGATAAAATTTGCTGTCCGCCGAATTCATCGTGAAGTTGTAAATCGTTCCCTGCGGCACATTTGTCTGCACGGTCATTTCCGGCGCGGACTTGTGTGTTGATCCGATGATGAAATTGCCTTCATCAGTCGCAAACGGAACATCGCCATCAGGCAATTCTTTGGCCGCGACAAATCCCGGCGCGTTCGGATCGCGCGTGGGCGGAGCCGGGCGTGCCGGCCGGTTTGTGACGGACTGCGCCAGCGCAGAGTTCAAATTTAATACGGCGCAAAGCAACGCGACAACGCAAGCCATTTTCAAGTGCGGGTCTTTCTTTGGCATGAGTGAAAGATAAAAAGAATGCGGAAGTTTTAACAATTGAATTCTGTAAATTTTGTTAATTTTGCCTGATATTTGTTTTTCGAGTTATGTCCGGCGATTTGAAATTTCCAAAAGATTTTCTCTGGGGCACGGCCACGTCGCCGACACAGGTGGAAGGCCACGTCGTCAACGAGTGGACGGATTATGTCGCGTCGGACGGCGGGCATTGCCGCATCGCGTGCGATCACTATCACCGCTACGAGGAGGACGTGGGCTGGATGTCGCGGCTCGGCGTCAACGCCTACCGCATGGGCATCGAATGGTCCCGTCTGCAAGAAAAACCCTTCGCGCCGCTAAATCAAAAGGAGTTGGCGCGCTACATCCATCTGCTTGATTGTCTCAAAGCGGCGAACATCACGCCGATGGTCGTGCTGCATCATTTTTCAAATCCGTTGTGGATCGTCAAAAATGGCGGCTGGCTGAATCCGGAAACAATTCCGGCGTTCGTGGATTACGCGGCGAAATTGTCGGCGGCCTTGAAAGAACGCGTTTATCTTTGGAACACGTTCAACGAGCCGGACACTTACGCGTCGCTCACTTATTTGCTCGGCGGATTTTCGCCGTTTCACAAATGGAAATTTCTGTCGTATCGAAAAACCATCAAGCACATGGCCGAGGCGCACGCGCAGGCAAGCCGCGTCATCCGAAAAAATAAATTTTCCCGCGAGCCGGAAATCGGCATCGCCAAGAACTGGACTTCGTTCGGCGCGTTCCAGAAGTTCGCGCTGTGGGATCATCTGCTCGCGGAAATTTCCCATCACGCCTTCAACCGTTTTGTGCTGGATGAATTTCTGGGAGGCGAGCGGCGTGAAGCCTCGACATTTCTCGGCGTGAATTATTATGGCCGCGCGCGGCTGAACCATTTTCGCGCGCTTGTGCCGACAAACAATGTCTCGGCGGAAGAATTAAAAAATTTCGGCATCGTCAGCGACGATATGTTCGAGCGGCATCCGACCGGTTTTGGAAAAATCCTGAAGAAATTTCACAAGCGCTACGGCCTGCCGATTTACATCACCGAACACGGCGCGGCATCGAACGACGAAGATTTCCGCATTCGCGATTTGACCGCGCATTTGCTGGAACTGCACGCAGCAATCAATCACGGCGTGGACGTGCGCGGATTTTTTTATTGGTCGCTGCTGGACAATTTCGAGTGGCAATTCGGCTACACAAAAAAATTCGGCCTGCTGTCCGTGGATTTCGCCGACGCAAATCTCCCGCGCAAAATGACGCGCGTCGGTGAATTTTATCGCGGCATTTGCAAACCCAAAACTGCGGTTTAATTTTCTGCTTGCCTGCTACGATTCGGCTTTGAACAATAAAGCCATGAAGCACATTTTTTTAATTCCACTGCTTTTGCTGCCTCTGGCAATGACCTCATGCGCCACGAAACAGGCGGCGGCTCCAATAAATTCGCTGACCAAACAGGAAGAAGCCGACGGCTGGCAGCTTTTGTTTGACGGCAAGGATTTCGACGGCTGGCATAATTTCAAAAATGACGGCGTCCGCCCCGGCTGGCAAATCAAAGACGGCGCGCTCGTCTGCGTTGAGCCGCACAACGCAGGCGATATTGTCAGCACCGGCAAGTTCGATTGGTTCGAGTTGCAACTGGATTACAACATTTCGGAAGCGGGCAACAGCGGCATCATGTTTCACGTCACAAATGACGGCGACCGGATGTGGGCGACCGGCCCGGAATTTCAACTGGAGGACAATGTGAAGGCCGTTGACAAGCAACGTTGTGGATGGCTTTACCAGCTTTATCAACCGCCGATTGACCCGAAGACCGGCAAGCCGCTCGACGCCACCAAACCCGTCGGCCAGTGGAATCATGTTCGTCTGCTCATCACGCCGCAAAAATGCGAGCACGACATCAACGGCGTGAAATATTTTGATTACGTCCTGCACAGCGACGATTTCAACGCGCGCCTGGCCAAGAGCAAATTTGCAAAAATGCCCTTCTACGCAAAGTCCGACATTGGTTTTATCGGCCTCCAAGGCGATCACGGCAGCGTCTCCTTCCGCAACATTAAAATCCGCCCGATTAAAGAGTGACCTTGTTTTCACTTGCCGGCATTTGTTGACGACGCAGACACCGATTCATTTTGTCGGCGCAAAAGTTGAGCCGCAGCCAGCCATGTGTATATTGTCGTCATGCTGGCGACGCCCGAAATCATCCGCGAGACGAGCCAACTCACGCAACTGGAGGAACTCCTCCCGCGCTGGCGCGAAGTTCCGCTCTACCGCGATTTGTCCGCTCAAAAAAATTGCCGGCGCGACGACTTCGATTGTTTCCAGCAATTGCCCTTGATGGCGAAACCGGAAATGCGAAATAATTTTCCGCGAAATTTTCTTCCCGACGGACAATCACTGGAAAGCTTGCTGGAAAAAAACCTGATCGAACTGGAACACACCTCCGGCACTTCATCTGAACGATTGCCGGTGATTTTTGCGCGCGGCTGGTGGAACGCGCAGGAAGAACGCGCGCTGCGGCTGAATGCGTTCGTCGCAAAAATTCTCGATGAATTTCCCAACACGCGACGCGCCACCATCACCTCGCCCGCGTGCAACGGACTGACCTGCCCGACGGTCTGGATGTCGCGCGAACAGCGCACGTTTGGGAACGCGCTGTTCGTGAACCTCGCGCGCATTCCGTTTCTGATTGGCGAGGCGGACTTGCTGCACATGGCGGCGGAGATTTCCGACTGGTCGCCGCAATTTCTCGACGTTGACCCGGTTCACGGCGCGCGCTTCGCGCTTTACTGCGAGCAGCACGGGATAAAATTTCCGTCGCTGAAATTTATTCTGTGCAGCTACGAATTTGTCAGCGTGGTGCATCGCAAAATTTTGTCGCGCGTTTTTGGCGTGCCGGTTTTCAATCTTTACGGCTCGACGGAAACCGGCCATCTGCTCATGGAAAACGAGCGCGGCGAAATGAAACCGAGCTATGACACGGCGTTTCTCGAAATCGTGGACGCAGACGCACGCGGCGTGGGCGGACTCGTCGTCACGACTTTGACCAATGATTATATGCCTTTGCTGCG
>DASQOZ010000102.1:0-47766 GCA_035644195.1 Candidatus Methylomirabilota bacterium
GATCATCATCGCCATAACCGTCATGATCAAGGCGGTGTTCTGGCCGCTGACGCGCGCGAGCACGCGCTCGATGAAGCGCATGCAGGCGCTCCAGCCGCAAATGCGGGAGATTCGCGAGCGGTACAAGGATGACCCGGCGAAAATGAACCGCAAGACCATGGAGTTCATGAAAGAGCACCGCGTCAGCCCCCTCGGCGGCTGCCTGCCGATGCTCATCCAGACGCCGGTGTTCTTCGGATTTCTGGCGATGATCCGCTGCGCGATCGAATTGCGCGGCGCGCATTTTCTGTGGGTGGCGGATTTGTCAAAGCCGGACACGGTGTTCATGATTCCGGGATTGAATTTCCCGCTGAACCTGCTGCCGCTGCTGATGGTCGGCGTGATGGTCTGGCAGGCGCATTTGCAGCCGGCGTCGCCGGGCATGGATCCATCGCAACAAAAAATGATGCGCTATATGCCACTGATTTTTCTGCTGTTTCTCTATAATTATTCATCGGGCATGGCGCTTTACATGACGGTCAGCACGGCGCTTGGAATTTTGCAGATGCAATTGATGAAAAAACAATTTCCGCCGACTCCGGCTGTTTCACCACTGACGCCACCGTCAAAATCGAAAAAATAATTTTATGAGCGCACAACCCAAACAAGTTCTTGAAAAAATCCTTGCGTCGCTCGGCTTTGATGCGACGGTCGAGGAACAAAAATTTGACGACGGCGTTTTGCTCGACGTAAAAACGGAAGACGCCGGACGGCTCATTGGGCGGCAAGGCCAAACGCTCGCCGATTTGCAATACATCACAAACCGCATTTTATTTCAGCAGGACGCCAGTTCGCCCAAAGCGATGGTGGACGTGGGCGGCTATCGCGCGCAGGCGCGTGAAGCGCTTGTGAAACGCGCGCAGGAAGCGGCGGAAAAAGTGCGGCGCTGGGGCGATGCGGTGGAATTGGAGCCGCTCAATGCTTTTGACCGGCGCGTCGTGCACCAAGCGCTCAAGGACGATCCGGACGTGGAAACTTCCAGCGTTGAAGTGGATGGCACGGACAAAAAAGTTATCCTGTTCCGGCCACGACATTAAAAATCTGTCCACATTGTATTTGCAAATGAAAAAGCGCGGACGATTGTCCGCGCTTCAAGTTTTTGGAAGCAAGCATCAATCAATAATTTTCAGCTTATATGGCGACGATGTTGAGCTGGCGGATTTCGGTTCCGAACCGAATGCGTTGTAAAGATAATCGAACTTGAACTTGAATTCCGTTTCATTGCTCGTCGGCGACACGGGCACGAAACCTTCCCAACGATTCGACACCATCGGCTCGGCGCGCAGCGGATACAACTGGCCGCCGACCAGCACATAAGGCTTGAGGCTGTCCCAGCGCATCGCCTGTTGCGGCGAATTGAACTGCACTTCGACCGGATAAAGGTTGTTCGGATTGCGCGGCCATTGCAGCGGCGTCAAACGCGTGAACGTCGAGGCGCAGCCCGTCAACATCAGCGCCAATGAGAATGGCAGAAAAAATTTCTTAATCATGGGTTTAGATTCGCAAAGCCGGGGAATTTTGTAAAGTTTGATTTCAAGGCTTGAACACCGGTTTCACTTTGGCTATTGCTTTCGCACAATGAATTCCCAAAGTCAAACCGCTCCGGCTTCGAGCAACTATCGCTGGGTCATTTGCGGGCTGCTTTTCTGGGTAACCACCGCCAACTATATTGACCGCGGCGTTTTCGGAAATCTCGCCCCCGAACTAAAAAAAACCATTGGTTGGACAGATGAAGATTATTGGAACATGCAGGTCGCCTTTAGTGCTGCTTACGCCGTCAGCCTGCTCCTCATGGGCCGGCTTATGGACGTGCTTGGATTGCGCTGGGGATTTGTTTTAGCATGCGCATTTTGGGGATTTGCTTCGATGTCCCATGCGTTTGCTCCCGAAATTGGAGGGTTTTTTGGCAGTGCGGTCACTGGTTTCATTATATGCCGGGTTTTGCTCGGCTTTGGTGAAGGCGGCAACTTTCCAGCGGCAATAAAAACTACCACCGAATGGTTTCCAAAGCGCGAACGCGCTCTGGCAACAGGTCTTTTTAATTCCGGCTCGAACGTCGGCGGACTTTTAGTGCCGTGGGCGCTGCCATTTGTCGTTGCCCAATTTTCCGCGCTCACCATTGGTGGCATTGTTGTTGGTTGGCGCGGCGCATTCGTTATTACGGCAGTGATTGATTTGCTTTGGATCATCGCGTGGTTGGCAATTTATAAAAAGCCGGAGCAACATTCGCGCGTCAGCAAGACCGAACTCGCCCTTATTCAAGGAGAAGCAACTGAACCGACAGTCAAAATTCCGTGGCGAAAATTATTTCTGCATAAACAGACCTGGGCGTTTGCCATCGCCAAATTGATGACCGATTGCTTCTGGTGGTTTTACCTGTTTGGTTCGCCGGACTTTTTTAACAAAAAATTCGGGTTGGGTCCAAGCGATCGAAAATACATGATCATGCTGATTTATGTCGTCGCCTCTGTCGGCAGCATCGCGGGTGGCTGGCTGGCTGGAAAATTTATGAAGCAAGGCTGGACGGTTAACAAAGCGCGCAAAATCACATTGCTCATTTGTGCATCTTTTGTTTTGCCCGTTTTCTATTCCGCCATCACCGATAATAAATGGGTTGCAGCAGTTTTAATCACGATTGCCGCGTCGTCCCATCAAGCATGGTCGGCCAACGTCTTTAGTCTGGCTGGCGATATGTTTCCGAAACGCATTGTCGGCTCAATCACAGGCCTAGGTGGTATGTTTGGCGCGCTTGGCGGACTCATTTTATTCTTTGTTACCGGCAAAGTGTTGAAATATACCGGCAATTACCTTCCGATTTTCATATTAGGCAGCTTGGCATACATCGCGGCTTTAATCATTGTGCATTTGCTCGCGCCCAAACTCGAGCAGGCACAAATCGAGGAAAAAACTGCTGCTTAAAAAAATTTACGAAACAAGCTGATTGAAGAAAACAATTGTGAAGTTGAAGTATCAATGCGCTTCGCTTAAATTCCCGCCGTGTCCAAATCTCCACCAAATAAAAATCAAAATGTTTTCCTCGTCACCGGCGGCGCGGGTTTCATCGGCTCACATTTGATTGATTTATTGCTCGCAGATTCGGCGACAAAAGAAGTTCGTGTGCTCGACAATTTTTCCTCCGGCCGCCGCGAGCATTTGCAACAGCACAAAAATAATTCGCGCCTGAAAATCATCAAATTGGATTTGTTGAATCTGAAAAAGGCGCTGCCGCATTTCAAAGGCGTCGGCCAGGTTTTTCATCTCGCCGCAAATCCCGATGCGCGCTGGGGAATTGAAAATACCCGGCTCGATTTGGAACAGGAAACCATCGTCACCTACAACGTGCTCGAAGCCATGCGCCGCAATTCCGTTCCGCAAATCATTATTTCCAGTTCCGGCACGGTTTACGGCGACGTCGGCACGATTCCGACGCACGAAAATTTTGGTCCCGCGCTGCCCATCAGTCTTTACGGCTCGGGCAAAGTTGCCGCAGAAGCGTTGATTTCCGCGTTTTGCGCCACGTTCGGCTTGTGCGGAATCATTTTGCGCTTTGGCAACATCGTCGGCGAGCGTACCACGCACGGCGCGATTTACGACTTCATCCGGCGGCTCGCAAAAAATTCCGCCGAACTTCAAGTGTTCGGCAACGGCGCGCAATCCAAGCCTTACATTTACGTCCGCGATCTGGTCGGCGCGATTGTTTTCGGCGGGAAAAAATGCGCGGAACTTGGCGCGGGAAAATTCGATGTCTTCAACGTCGCTCCCGATGGCGGAACAAGTGTGCGCTTCATCGCCGAAGAATTGATCGCGCAACTTGGTTTCAAAGGCCGGACGAAAATCATTTACGGCACGACTGCCGGCGGCTGGCCGGGCGACGTGCCGCACTCGCGGATGGACGCCTCAAAACTTCGCAAAGCAGGATTTGTTTTGCCGCGCAGTTCGGATGAAGCGGTTCAATTATCCATTCGCCGCATCATCGAATGGCTGCCCGCCCGTAAAAATGCAAGGGATAGTTTGCGTTTGCCGGTTGATGAAAGACTGGCCATTTCTAAATGAAGCTGCTCGTTTTCGCCCATGTGCCGCCGCCGCATCACGGACAAAGTTACGCGGTGAAGCTGATGCTGGAAAATTTTGGCGGCAACCGGCGCAAATCCAAATTTCGCAATCAACCGCCCAATCGTTTTGGCATCGAATGTTACCACGTCAACGCACGTCTTTCCAAAAACCTCGAGGATGTCGGTAAATTTCGCAGCGCAAAAATTTTACTCATCCTGTTTTATTGTTTGCAGGCCATCTGGTGTCGTTTTCGTTACGGCGTGAAAAATTTTTATTACGTTCCCTCATGCGGCAATCGGGCCGCGCTTTGTCGCGACTGGCTGGTGATGCTGATTTGCCGTCCGTTTTTCAAAAGAATGGTTTTTCACTGGCACAATGCCGGCATCGCAAAATGGCTGGAGACTTCTGTCCAAATCCGCACCCGAAGCATCACCTACCAATTGATGAAAGACGCGCAGTTAAGCATTGCGCCGTCAGAACAAAATCGCCGTGACGCGGAAAAACTTTTGCCGGCGCAAGTCATTACATTGTCCGGCAATCGCGATAGTTTTTTGGCGGAACTGGCAAAACATCTTCGCGGCCTTGAAGATTCCGTTCTTTGCGCCACGGCTAGCAAAGCATCGTTAAAATTGGCTTTGACGATTTTGGCGGAAAATCCGCTGCGGAAAACCGGGTTGACCACAACATTTCATGAATTTGTTTCGCGCTCGCTTCAACTTTTTCCAGATGTGTCATGGGTCATTTTTGCGGGACCGAACCAGGAATGGACAATTCGGGATCCGCGCGTGGAAGTGGTGCGTGACTTCCCAGCCAACGACAAATTGAACCGCCGGCTTTTTGCGGATCATTTTCGCGTGCCAGCGGCGGCTCGCAAACGCGGCGCCCACGCACTGTTGACCGTGGGATTTGTTCCCACGCGAAAATGTCTGCCAACCGTTCTGCACATCTATTCCCTGCAAACACTGGACAAGCGCAATCGCCTGGGTTTTTTCCGCCAGTTTTACCGGAATTCGATGATGAAATACAATTGGCCGCAGGCCGATTTGGTCGTCACCAATTCCCGGTGGACGGCCAATCAGGTGTTGTCCCAACAGCCAAAACTTCGCGGGCGCATGATCACTAGCTACGAGGGGTTGCAACATGAAACGTTCCAACCTCTCCCGACCCAAAACGAATCCGCCCAAATCAAGGAACAACTTGACCTGAAACCGGGTTATTTTCTGTGGGTTTCAAATTTTTATCCTTACAAGCAGGCCGAGCTTCTGATTGCCAGCTACGCCCGCCTCAAGCCGGAAACGCGACAACGGCATCCGCTGGTCATGGTCGGCGGCAACTGGCTCAACGGACTTGATACTGCCCGGTCAACGGCTAGAACCCTCGGCATCGAAAAAGACGTTCATTTTTTGGGGTGGGTAGACGATTCCATGCTTGCGCCGCTTTACCGCCACGCCGCCGCATTTTGCCTGCCTAGCCGCGAGGAAACTTTCGGGCGCTGCGTGATCGAAGCCATGGCCTGCGGCACTCCCTGCATCGTGAACGACATTCCCATCATGCACGAGGTTACCGCCGGACACGCGCTGATTGTGAATTATCGTGACGCCGATGCCGTCGCAGGCGCCCTGCAAAAACTGATCGCCGACGACAACTTGATCAACCGCTTGCGCGCGGACGGGATATCTCGCGCGCAGGAGTTCACGTTTGAAAAACTGGCCTCAGAACGCATCACCGCCATCCGTCATCTGGCCGGAGCCATCCACGGCGTGGAATAGATTTGTGATTTGCCATTTCATTTTGTTATTTACAGCCGTCGTCGGAATAGGCAAAAGTGAACATTATTCCTGTAGGCAACATCAGTGTTTGGCAAAATTCCTACTCTGGGACATTGCGCCTCGTGATAGGTGAGATAATGACGCTAATTCAGGTTCGGCTCATAGGTGCAGATGTGATCGTTGGGATTAAACTTCGCCAGAAGCGTCGCGGAATGCTTGCCCATACTTCACGCAGACACGGGAATATTGAATCTGAAGAATACTTTTTCTTATGAAAATCGTCCTCACAGGCAGTAGTTCTGGCATAGGCAAATTTCTCGCTGATAATCTTACAGAGAACGGCCATAACGTCTGCCGTCTTTCCCGTTCGCCACAACCCGGCTTCGCCATGCGCTGCGATGTTTCCAATTGGGCGGAGATATCCACCTGTGCGAGCCATCTCGCTCAACAATGGGATTTCATTGATGGCATCATCTGTTGCGCCGGCATTCAAGGCCCCATCGGTTTGGCGATGGAAACAGAACCGGTTCAATGGAAAAAAACTTTGGCAATAAATCTGGATGGCACTTTTTTTGCGCTACGCGCCTTTTATCCCCTGCTGTGCCGCGCACCGCGCCGCGCGAAAATCATTTGCCTATCCGGCGGAGGTTCGACCTCTCCCCGCCCGAATTTTGCAGCTTATGCCGTTTCCAAAACCGGCGTCTTGCGCCTAGTGGAGACCCTTGCCGCTGAATGGCGGCAGAAGCCAATTGATATCAACGCCATTGCTCCCGGCGCCGTTTTCACCCGGATGATCAAAGAAGTACTCATTGCCGGGCCGGAACGTTCCGGACAGAAAGAAATTGACCAGGCAAACAAACTTTCCCGCGACAACACCGCCACATTGAAACGGGCCCTTGAATTAATCAAATTTTTGCTCTCGGAAAACAGCGATGGCATCACAGGCAGGCTTATCAGTGCACCTTGGGATCCGTGGTTACGGCTTCAGGAATACAAAGATGAACTCGCTGAATCCGACATTTTCACTTTGCGCCGTATTATTCCAGAAGATCGCGGGAAAAAATGGTCTTAATGCGAATTTTGCCAGCTTCGCCTCCGACATCACGGCGCGGTTTTGACTCGGTGGTAGCTGGCTTGAACATTTCGCCGTGCTCGCGAGTTCACATTTGAAAAATTGGCCACCGAGCGTCTTACCGCTGTTCGCGGCCTTGTCGAAAAATCATAGCCAGCCAAATTCATTGCGCCCCACCGTCTGCCGATTATCCTTTTTGAATTGAAAATAGGACTGCTCCAACTTAACTCGACCATCGGCGATTTTTCGGCCAATGTGAAGAAACTTTTGGCCGGTTACGAAAAAGCCGTCGCGCTCGACGCGGAATTTGTCCTCGCGCCGGAATTATTTTTGTGCGGTTATCCGCCGCGCGATTTGCTGCTGCGCGCGGATTTTATTGACGCCAATCTTGCTGCGCTTGAAGAAACGGCAAAAAAAACCGGCGTAATTCCATTGTGCGTCGGGTTCGTTGACAGAAATCCAGAGCGTCCCGGCCGCGCGCTGCGCAACGCCGCCGCAGTTTTGCAAAACGGCAAAATCATCTGGCGCACGAATAAATCGTTGCTGCCGACTTATGACGTTTTCGACGAAGACCGCTATTTTGAACCGGCAAAAACAATTGAGCCGTTTGTTTTCAATGGACGTAAAATTGGCATCACGATTTGCGAAGACATTTGGAACGACGAAGATTTTTGGCCGGAACGATTGTATCGCCGCGATCCAGTGAAAGAATTGATTTCTCAAGGCGCGGAAATGATTTTGAACATTTCCGCGTCGCCGTGGCACGACGGCAAAGAAAAAATGCGGCTGGAAATGCTCCAGCGCGTCGCGCGCGACGAAAAAATCTTCATCGCGCAGGTCAACCTTGTCGGAGCGAACGACGAATTGATTTTCGACGGCCACAGCGTAGCGCTCGATTCGAGCGGCACAGTCATTGCAATGGGAAAAGGATTTGCGGAAGACATTTTTGTGGCGGATTTAGAGCAAGGCGGAAAGCAGAAAGCGGAAAGCGGAAATAAATTTTCAGCGCGTGAAGAAACGATTTTCTCGGCGTTATCGCTGGGCATTCGCGATTACGTCCACAAATGCGGTTTCAAACCGGTGATTGTCGGGTTGTCCGGCGGCATAGATTCCGCGCTCATGGCTGTTCTCGCGGTTGACGCGCTTGGAAAAGAAAATGTTTTTGGCGTGGCGATGCCCGCGCGTTATTCGAGCGAGGGCAGTTTGCGCGACGCGGAAATGCTTGCAAAAAATCTCGGCATTCGTTTTGAAGTTTTGCCGATTGAACCTGTTTTTCAATGCGTCGAAAAACAATTGGAAAAAGTTTTTGCAAATTTCAAACCGAATGAAGCCGAGGAAAATTTACAATCACGTCTGCGCGGCACGACGTTAATGGCGCTTTCAAATAAATTCGGCGCGCTGGTGCTAACAACGGGCAATAAATCGGAAATGGCCGTCGGCTATTGCACGCTTTACGGCGACATGAACGGCGCGCTGGCGCCGCTGGCGGACGTGTTGAAGACGGACATTTACAAAATCGCGCGCTGGATAAATCGCGGGCGCGAAATCATTCCGCAAAGTTCCATTTCAAAACCGCCGAGCGCGGAGTTGCGTCCGAACCAGACGGATCAGGATTCGTTGCCGCCTTACGAAACGCTCGACGCCATTCTGGATTTGTATGTCGTGAAAAATTTGAGCAAGGATGAAATCATTTCGCGCGGGTTTGACGCGGCGATCGTCAACGACGTTCTGAACCGGATCAATTTCAATGAATACAAACGGCGCCAGGCCGCGCCGGCCTTGAAGATTTCGCCGCGCGCGTTCGGCATGGGCCGGCGGATTCCGATTGCGCAAAAGTTTTGCGCGCGCGATTAATTGGACTTTTGGTCAACGTAAAGAGTCTGAAATAGAGTCAACAAGTTGCTTTCTGATTGATTGTGCGGATGGTTGATGGATAAAGAAGAACTGATAATTCCAGAATCTGTTGTAATGCTTAACTGGTCGTTGAATCTCCGCACATAGGGAGATGTAGTATCCTTTGTAAAGACACTTTCGCCCCACCAGCCTTGAGGGACGGGCAATCCCAACAAATGTGCCATGCTCGGCGCGAAATCGAGTTGGGAGCTAAATTCTTGCGAATCTATTTTCGGCAATGGTTGGCCGCTCAAAAACGCCAATGGTATGCGTGTGAAAAAACTGTTGGGATATCCGGGAACATCCAGCAATGCTTTTGTGGGCGGGAAATTGTGGTCGGCTGTCAATACAACCAACGTGTCGTCGGTCAGCAAATTCATTTCCTTCATCCGGTTCACGGTCAATCCCAAATCGTAATCGTGCCGCCACGCTTCATGGATGATTTTGTCCGCGTCCGAATCTGAATTGCGCGCCAAATGTTGGATGCTCGGCGGCATGGGAGGATATTCCAAGGAGCCGAAAAAATCCCGCGGCACCGGTCCATGTGTATCGGTATTGCAAACGTGAATGTAAATCTTTTTGTCCCGATTCTGCGCCAGCAATTTCAAAACTTGGTCATAAAGAACGCGGTCCATCAGTCCCCGGCCTTCAATGAAGGACTGCATTTTCGGGTCTTTTTCCCAATGCTCAAGGCCGATGACATGTTGGAAGCCTAATTTTTCTAAAAAAACTTTGTTATTCAGAAAAGTTTCAGAGCCGGGCATCAACACATAAGTGTCATAGCCTGCGGCGTCCAATAATTTCACCAATGACAATTCGGAATTTCCGACGAGCAACGAACGGACATTCGGATGGCTGTTGTAGGTCACTACCAAACCCGGCTGGGTCGGCAACGCGACCACCTTGTAATTCACAAACATGGACTGCGTGATCGAACCATAAAATGGCGTCAGTTCCGGCGGCAAATTGGTGTTGTATGGCGCAAGAAAATCAAGAGACAACGATTCTGTCGCAAATACGACAATGTGATTGAAAGGCTTTAAGCCAAGCGGAGAATAATTGTGAGGACCCAGCGTTAAATGCCAGGCTTTGATGGTGTCGGCCATTGCAGCCAAGTCGCTTGTCGGTCGCACTTGCAATGGCTGCCATTTGGTAAATAAAGCCCGGCTAAAAAGGATCATTGGATTATCAGCGACCAGCCGCAATGTTTCGGTCTGGGTCACTTGCCACGTTCCGGTTTCGTGTTTTCCAACCATCTTTGCGATGACCTCCGTTGGATGAAAATAGTTGTGTTTGCTCACCTGCACCGTTCCCCAAAGAAGAATCAACAAAAATACCAAGCTCCGCACACGAACTTGTTTCAGTTCCGAGGCATATTTTCTTATCAACCACGTCGCGACAATCCCGCTCAAAATGCAAATCAAAAAAATAATCAAAATCCATTTTGTGAAATAAGCCATCCAGTTGGTGGAATCAGCGATCCGCATGTAAAAATGCGTCAAAACTGTTCCCGCCGAGTGCAACATCGCGATGTTAATTCCGTAAAGAAACAGATAAAACCAGGCGAACAATATCGCCAGCCACGGTAATCGAAGATATCTGATGCAAACAACCAAACCAATCCAATAGCCCGTCACACCATAAATCCAGCCGTAAATGACATACTCCCAAAATTTTACTGTTTTTGGGAAAAGGCCTAGCACGCCTTCGGCTGTGACCCATAACAATGAAAACATCACGAGCAAAGGCAAGGCCTGAAGCCATACGCCGACACCGAGATTTGGAAGCCACTTTTTAAATTCTCTGATTACCATGGATAAATACGACTCTATGGATAAACAACAAACATATCAGCTTGATCAATTGCCGTCAATCTTCGCTTCGGACTGGAAATGTTCCGGGATAAAAGCCCGGAGTTTGTAACGGGATTTTCACTTGCATAATTTTTTTTGAATTTGCTACAGTCATAGCCTCATGCCGTTCGCAAATTTTCGAGCCGTCGAATTATTATGACAAAAGTATTCTGGCTCTTCGGACGTTCCGGCGTCGGCAAAACTACCCTCGGCAGACGCCTTCATCAGGCCTTGATGAACCGAAAGGTTCCGGTGTTTTATCTGGACGGCGACGACATGCGTTCCGGCCTTTGTTCGGATTTAAGCTTTACACACGAAGCAAGGATGGAAAATCACCGTCGGATTGCGGAAGTCGCCAAACTTGCCGCCGGGCAAAATCTCAACGTCGTGGTTTGCACGATGGCGCCTGAACACAGCCAGCGGGATGTTGTCGCGCAAGTGCTCGGAAAACGGCTGGCATGGATTTACGTTCATGCGCCGCTGGAAGTCTGCATCCAACGCGATCCCAAAGGGCTTTACCACCGCGCCCAAGCCGGCCAATTGGACAAACTTTTGAATTTTCCGTTTGACACGCCACGGCCTCACGAACGGAAATACTTTATTGATACGGTCGCTCAAAATATCGAAAATGCGTCGCAATCCATTCTCGAATTAGTTCAAGTTTGTTTAAGCGATGCTGCCATCTGAATGAAATTTTCCATCATCACGCCCAGTTTCCGCAATTCCAACTGGCTCAAGCTGTGCATCGCGTCCGTCGCCGATCAACAAGGCGTCGAAGCCGAACATATTGTGCAGGATTCCTGCTCTGATGACGGCACGCAGGATTGGTTGCTGCAGGACAAGCGTGTTAAAGCGTTCATCGAAAAAGATTCGGGAATGTATGACGCTGTCAATCGGGGGCTGCGCCGCGCGACTGGCGATATTCTTGCTTATTTGAATTGCGACGAACAATATCTGCCCGGCGCATTGCATGCCGTCGCAGAATTCTTTGAAACAAATCCGCACGTGGACATCGTGTTCGCCGATAGCATCATTATCAATGCTGATGGAAATTATATCTGTCATCGGAAAGTGCTGGTGCCGCTAAAATATCATTCGCAGGTTTGCACTTTGGGAGTTCTTTCCAGCGCGATGTTTTTTCGACGAACTGTTTTGGAAAAATATGGATTGTTTTTCAATACACAATGGCGCGATTTTGGCGACGTGGATTGGGTATTACGCGCGTTGAACCAAAGCGCGCCGATGGCTGTGCTACGCCGGTTCACCAGCGCGTTTGCCGATACGGGCGAAAATATGAATTTGAAACCAAATGCCCGCCGCGAAGCAAAGTTGATGGTCGAATCCGCTCCCCGGCTTGCTCAAAAGCTGGCGACTGCTTTCAAAGTATATCATCGGCTGCGCCGATTGCTGCATGGCATTTATTTTCAAAAGCCATTCAGTTTTTCGATTTACACTCCCCGGTCGCCGGATAAACGGGTCACGGTGCGTGTGGATAAACCAACGTTCATCTGGAAAGGCAGGATTTAATGCCGGAAAATCTCAACGACAGTTTATCGCACCGGCTGTGGATGAAATCACGCCCGTTGATTGCGCGACATCGGCGCAATCCACTATTCAAAGGCATTGCGCGGTTGAGCAGCCTGTGGCTCAAAGCCTATGAAAATTGCAGCGGCAATTTTGCGATGAACGGGGAGGAAATGGTCTTGCGTTCACTGGGCGGTGCGCCGGTTCAAACCGTTTTTGACGTGGGTGCTAATCGCGGTGATTGGTCGCTGCTGGCGCATCGCCTTTTGCCGAACGCACGCATTTACGCATTTGAGCTTTCCCCGCCGACGTTTGAATCTCTGCGCCAAAATACACGAACCTGCGACACGATTGAAATTTTCAACTTTGGCTTGTCCGATCATGATGGTGAAACGTTTTTTTATCATTATCCGGAAAAAAGCGGTGAAACATCCGTGATCGCTCATCCATTTCAATCCGGTGGAGTAGAAATGAAAGGACATCTGCACGCGGGCGATGTTTTTTGCGCCGAACACGGCATTCAAAAAATTGACCTGTTGAAAATAGACGTGGAAGGCGCGGAAGCGGCGGTATTGCACGGGTTCAAAAAAATGCTCGCGGCAAAAAAAATTTCCGTCATTCAATTTGAATACGAGAAATTGAACACCGCCACCAAATTTCTTTTGAAAGATTTTTATGCACTGCTCGGCGATTGCGGTTACGCTATCGGGAAAATTTTTCCGACTTACATTGATTTCCGCGACTATGTTTTTGAACACGAAATATTATGGGGCAGCAATTATCTAGCGGTTTTGAAAGATCAGCCGGACTGGCTGAACCGTTTTCCCAAATGAGTGAATGTGATGAAATTTTCCATCATCACTCCCAGCTTTCGCAATTCTAATTGGCTCAGGCTTTGTGTTGCTTCCGTCGCTGACCAGAAAGGAGTTGAACACGAGCATATCGTGCAGGATTCCTGCTCGGACGACGGCACGCAGGATTGGCTGCCGCACGATTCGCGCGTCAAAGCGTTCATCGAAAAAGATTCCGGCATGTATGATGCCGTCAATCGCGGTTATCGCCGCGCGACCGGCGATATTCTGGCCCATTTGAATTGCGACGAACAATATCTGCCCGGCGCATTGAAATCTGTCGCGGAATTTTTTGCGGCCAATCCAAAAATAGAGGTTGTGTTCGCTCATACCATCATCACCGATGGCGAAGGAAAATACATTTGCCATTTTCATTCGATGACGCCTCATCCGCACCACGCATGGTTTCGCTTTCGCGCGCCGACCTGTTCCATTTTCATCCGTCGCAAAGTCATTTTTGAGCGCGGCATTTTTTTCGACACCAAATGGCGCGACCTTGGCGATTTTCATTGGGTGCTGTCGCTGATGAAAAACAAAGTGCCGATGGCCGTGTGTGATTCATTCACGTCCGTTTTTGCCGACACCGGTGAGAACATGAATTTGAAGCCGAATGCAATTCGCGAAAAAACCGAAACCGACGCGATGATTCCCGCATGGGTTCGCGTGTTGAAACCGATTTGGATTTTGCAACATCGCCTGCGACGATTGGCCGCCGGACATTTCAATTTGAGGCCGACGAGTTATGAAATTTATACGTTGCAAAGTTCCGAACGTCGCAGAAAATTTGACGTTTCAAAACCAACTGCCGTTTGGTGGAACCGGCTGTGAATTACCGCGTGACGTGACAACTTTTTTCCCATAGTTTTGAAACCGTGAACATCCTAGGCCTTTCCGCTTTTTACCACGACAGCGCAGCGTGCCTCGTGCGCGACGGAAAGATCATCGCCGCCGCACAGGAGGAGCGGTTCACGCGCAAAAAACACGACCCGGCTTTTCCAAAAAATGCAGTCGAATACTGCTTGCGCGAAGGCGGAATAAAAATGAGTGACGTGGATTACGTCGCATTTTACGAGAAGCCGTTTCTGAAATTTGACCGGATTTTGCATAGCTATCTGGCATATGCACCATCCGGGCTGAAAAGCTTTCTGATGGCGATTCCGCTGTGGATTCGAGAGCGAATTTGGATGAAGCATTTGATTCAACAGGAGCTCGGTTGCGTCTGCAAAATTATTTTCTCCGAGCATCATGAGTCGCATGCTGCGTCTGCATTCTTCCCTTCGCCCTATTCTGAAGCAGCGATTCTAACGGTGGATGGCGTAGGCGAATGGACGACGACCAGCTATGGTGTTGGACGCGGAAATCAAATTGAAATGTTCGGCGAATTACATTTTCCACATTCGCTCGGATTGCTGTATTCGGCGTTTACCTATTTCACAGGCTTTCGGGTGAATTCGGGTGAATACAAACTCATGGGGCTCGCGCCCTACGGCGAGCCGAAATTCATGGATTTGATTTTACGCGAATTGATTGATTTAAAAGAAGATGGCTCGTTCCGGCTGAACATGAAGTATTTCAATTACGGCGTCGGACTGACGATGACAAATTCAAAATTCAATCAACTCTTTGGCCGCCCACCGCGCCGGCCGGAATCAAAACTGACGCAGAGTGACATGGATTTGGCGCGTTCGATTCAGGACGTGACGGAGGAAATCATGTTCCGCATGGCGCGGCACATCCGCAAGGAAACGGGCATGAAAAATCTTTGCCTCGCCGGAGGCGTGGCGTTGAACTGTGTGGCGAATGGTCGCATCCTGCGCGAGGAAATTTTTGAAAAAATCTGGATTCAACCGGCGGCCGGCGATGCCGGTGGCGCGCTGGGAGCAGCACTGTTCACATGGCATCAGTATCTTGGCAATGCACGGAAGGCCGACGGAAAAAAAGATTCGCAACATGGTTCATATCTCGGCCCGGAGTTTTCGCGCGATGAAATCCGTTCTTATCTGACGACGAACCGCATCCCGTTCGCCGAATTGAGCGACGCGGAACTGCCGGAAAAAATCGCCGACCTCATCAAGGCGGAAAAGGTCATCGGCTGGTTTTACGGACGGATGGAATTCGGCCCCCGCGCGCTCGGTGCACGCTCGATCATCGGCGACGCGCAATCCCCAAAAATGCAGGAGGTAATGAATTTGAAAATCAAATTCCGCGAAAGCTTTCGTCCATTTGCTCCGAGTGTATTGTGTGAAAAAGCTTCGGAATGGTTCGAATTGAACAGTGAAAGCCCGTATATGCTTCTGGTCGCCCCGGTAGCCAGAAGCAAACGCCGCGAAATGACCGTCGAGGAACAAAAGCTTTTCGGCCTCGAAAAATTGCTCAAAATCCGTTCGACAATTCCTGCAGTCACACATGTGGATTATTCGGCGCGCGTGCAAACGGTCACGGAAGATTATCAGCCGATGTTTTACCGCATGATAAAAAAGTTCGACGAGAAATACGGCTGCCCGGTGGTCATCAACACGTCGTTCAATGTGCGGGGCGAACCGGTCGTCTGTGCGCCGGAACACGCCTACAAATGTTTCATGCGGACGAACATGGATTATCTGCTGCTCGGTAATTTTCTGCTGGAAAAGAAAGACCAGAAACCGCTCGACAAGGATATTGACTGGCTGAAAGAATTTGAACTCGACTGACCATGAACATCCGCGACGAAATCAAGCAACTCAAAACCGGCGCGCGCGAACTCCGCAAGTTCGGATTTTTGGTCGGCGGCGTGTTTGCGGCGCTCGGCGTCGTTCTTTTGCTCCGGCATCGTCCGGCTGCCCCGTATTTGCTGGGCATCGGCGGATTTTTGATTTTGTTCGGGCTGATCGCACCGCGCGCGTTGAAACACATTTACCTCGTCTGGATGTCACTGGCGGTCGTGCTGGGATTTATCGTTTCGAGCGTCTTGTTGACGCTCTTTTTCTTCCTTGTCATCACGCCGATCGGATGGGTGGCGCGATGCTTCGGCAATGATTTCTTAAGTTTGAAACTAAACCGTGCGGCGGCGAGTTACTGGATTCCGCGTGAACGTAAACCAAAAGCACCGGCAGAATATGAGCGACAATTCTGAACCGAAATCCGCCGCGTCGAAATCACGCCGGAAACGGCTGCTGCAAAACTTGGCGTTGTCGTGTGTCGTGTTTTTTTTGTGCGCCGCCGCGTTTGAGATTGCCTTGCGCTTTTGCGGCTACGGAAATCTGGAAATTTACCAACCTGATCCAAAGTTGTATTGGCGGCTCAAATCGAATCAGGATTGTTACACGAAAATCGGACACAAGCCGGTTCATGTCAATTCACAGGGAACGCGCGGGCCGGAATTTCAAATCGAAAAACCGGCGGGCACCATCCGGATTCTGTCGCTCGGCGATTCGCGGACGTTCGGCTGGGGATTGACAGACGAGGAAACTTACTCTCGGCGACTGGAACAATTATTGCAAGCCAGCAGCGGCGGTGGCAAAAAAGTGGAGGTCATCAACGCCGGCGTCAACGCATGGTCATATCCGCAGATGCTGGTTTATTTCCGCGACTTCGGACTGAAATATCATCCTGATTTTGTCATTCTGGCCGAGGCTAATTTATGGACGCAGTTTTCTGAAAAGAACAGTCCGGAATTCGTTAAAAAGTTTATGTGGCGCGTGCGGCTGAAAAATTTTCTTCGGCATTTTGCCGTTTACCATTTCATCGTGGAAGTGCAGTTGCAAGAGTTATATCAACGCGAACGGATAAAATTTATTCCCGTTGATCCGAAACAGGACGCGCTCTTCAAAGAGCAGCAGCAAAGCGATCCCGACGCGGTTTTTCGGGACGCAATCGAGGGCGTATGCCGCGTCGCGGAGACCAATCACGTCCGGCCCATCCTGCTTTACCTGCCGACGGTGAATGATTTGACCGCGACGAACCGGGCGGAAGTTTTTGAAGTGAAACGCACGACAGGTGCAAAATTTGGCGTGCCGCTCGTGGATTTGACCGCCGATCTAAAGCTGCAAGGAAAAGACCTTTACCTGGACGCCGATCCTGTTCATCTTACCGCTGAAGGCAACGCCATTATTGCAGAACGCCTTTTTGAAACACTTACGAACAGTCTGACAAAATGAACCGGTTCAGCATCATCAAGGAGTTTTGGCAATTTTTGCGCGAGCGCAAACGCTGGTGGCTCGCGCCCATTGTGATTTTCCTTTTGTTGTTGGGCGTGCTGCTGGTTTTCGCCAAAGGCTCGGCACTTGCGCCATTTATCTATAGTTTGTTTTAAGACTCCCCGGCGAAAATTAATGCAATTCCGGTTATTTCGGCACTGACGCGCTGCGAAACTAACCCACTGCCGAAATAGGATTGCCTTGCCGCAGACAGTTCGGCAATCTCCACGCTCTCATGCCAAACAAAATTTCAGTCGCAGGCGCAGGCGGATTCATCGGCGGCCATCTCGTGGCTGAATTGCTGCGTCAAGGTCATAAAGACATTCGCGCGGTGGACATCAAGCCGTTTAACGAATGGTATCAGCATTTTCCACAGGTCGAAAACCTGCAACTGGATTTGCAGCACAAGGACGCCTGCGAACGCTCGGCCAAAGGCGCGGAACAAATTTACAATCTCGCGGCGGACATGGGTGGCATGGGCTTCATAGAAAACAACAAGGGGCTTTGCATGTTGAGCGTGCTCATCAACACGCACCTGCTCATGGCCGCGCACGCGGCGGGCGTGAAGCGATATTTTTATGCGTCGTCCGCCTGTGTTTATGCGGGGGATAAACAGACCGATCCGAACGTGACTGGTCTGCGCGAAGCTGACGCTTATCCCGCGATGCCCGAGGACGGTTACGGCTGGGAAAAACTTTTCAGCGAGCGCATGTGCCGCCATTTCTCGGAAGATTTCAGACTCACAACCCGCGTCGCGCGTTTCCATAATGTTTATGGCCCGCACGGCACTTACGACGGCGGACGCGAGAAAGCTCCCGCCGCGATTTGCCGCAAAGTGATTGAGGCGAAATCATCCGGCAAACATGAAATTGAAATCTGGGGCGACGGCCATCAGACGCGCAGCTTCATGTATATTGACGATTGCATCACCGGCATCGGAAAAATTTTCAACAGCGACAAAGTGACGTTTCCCATCAATCTCGGCAGCGCGGAAAAAGTTTCCATCAATCAGCTTGTGGACATCGTCGAGGACATCGCGGGAATCAAATTAAAGCGCAAATACAAATTGGACGCGCCCAAAGGCGTCAATGGCCGCAACAGCGACAACGCGCTCATCAAAAAATCGCTCGGCTGGGAGCCGGATTTGCCTTTGCGCAAAGGCATGGAAAAAACTTACGCGTGGATTTATGACGAGATGATGAAACGCAAATGAGCGCAAAATGAAAACAGCCATTTCAGGGCGATTGAAACAATGGCTTTTCCGCGCGTCCGCTATTTTCATTTCAATGGTCGCGGCGCTCGTCTTGTGCGAATTGCTTATCCGGCTCGTGGCACCGCAGGACTTGACAGGAACCTGGTTCGAAAAATCCGCGCGCGGGAATGACATCAACCGGGCCAATTGGACTGCCCGCCATCAATTCAAAGACCGGGTGGTGTATTACCGCATCAACGACCTTCACTTGCGCGGAGGTCCCATCAGATCGGGAACGAACCGGTTTTTGTGCGTGGGAGATTCATTTACTTTTGGCTGGCTGTTGGAAGAGACGAACACGTCAGTCCACACACTTGACGAGTTTGCCGCGCGGGATTTTCCCGGCTGGACTCTTGATTTTTTGAACGGCGGGCAGGGAGGGGCGGGGACGGCGGACTCCGTGGCGTTCATCGAGGATTTCGGCCCGCAAATCCGGCCACGCGCCATTCTCGTGTTCTTGAACAACGACGACACGTTGCGCAGTGTGCAACACGAACTGTTCAAGCTTGACCCAGCCAATCCGAACGCTGTGGTGGCCACCAAGCCCAGTCTCATCGCTCTAGGTCTCCGCAACCGTATGCGCGCGTCGCCGGCCTATCAATGGACGTTGGAACACGTTCAGTTGGTGCAATTGGTGAGAATGGCGTGCCAGCGGAAGATAGGCCGGGCCAATCTGCAAAGAGCCGCCGCCAATCACGCTGGAGTGGATGTCGCCGCCGATGTGCAATTGGAGAAAGCCATTTTTTTACGGCTGCGAGACTGGTGCGTCGCGCACGATTGCCAGTTGTTCGTTGTCACCGCCGGGTTTAATGCTTTTCCCGATTTTCCTTTGGGCCGGACGGGAAACGTGAACAAGGTTTTTTTGGATGCGGCTCCGAAATTTTTCAGTGAAAACGGAATCAATTTTCATGATATCGGCCCGGATCTGTTCGCGTCCGCGCATGGCGACTTCCGGCAAATAACCATTCCCGGAGATTTTCATCCGGATGAGCGCGGCGCGAAGTTGGTTGCTGATTTCACTTGGGCGTGGCTGAAGCCGCAATTGCGGGAAATGCCGGAGCCGCAAAAAAACCAGTAGGTTGAAAATTTCGGGTTGCGAACGTTCGTTCACATTCTTGCCGCTAGGAATTTCTCCACGCGGCCAAAGACTTCTTCTTCGCCGACTTTACGGATGCAAAACGGTTCTGGAAACCGGCAATAATCCGAGCAGGGCAAATAGGGGCAAACCTTGCCTTCGACCCATTCCGATTGTGGATGCAGCGGCGCAAACCATTCGGGCAGTTGCGGGCCGAAAATCGTGAACGTTGGCACGCCGCAAAATGCCGCGAGATGGCCGGGGCCGGAATCGTTGCCGATGAAAACATCGGCACGGTCAATCGCCTCAATCAATTCCGTGACGGTGGACGGTGTCACGACGTTGGCTTCTCCTGATTTGAGCCACCAATCGCGCTGATCGGGATCGCACGCGATTTGCACTGGAATTTTTTTTTGGCGAAGCCGCGTCGCAAGCTTCCGATAGTTTTCCAAAGGCCAGACGCGAACCGGTTGTCCGGCGCCGCTATGAATCAAAATCGTCCCGTGATTTTTTTTGGCGGGAATGCAAATTTGTCCGCGCGGCGGCAATTCCATTTTCAATACACCAGCCATGGCGCGCCAGGATTCATAGCGATGCGCTTCGGGGTCGGGCCGCGCGACCGTCTGTGTCAAAAAAATCCGGCTGCCGACGGACGAGAATCCGATTCGCTCTTTCGCTCCTACAATTTTCAAAAGCAAATGGTCGCGCGGATCTCCGCCGCTCCGGGTCAGGCGCGCGGACAATCCGAAATCGAATTGTTCGCGCGCCAGTTGCTTTCGCAGTCGGAAAATTTCAAGCCACGGCCATTGCCAGAGACGATATTTATTTTTGAAGGCGGTCCAGGGCGCGATGAAAGTTACTACCCGGACGCCCGGCCAAAGACGGCGCTGTAAATCAAGCGCGTAAGGTTTGGCGAGCAGTGTGACATCAAATCGTTCTGCAGCCGCGCGCAAAAACGGCGTGGCGATGACCAGGTCGCCCATTCCCCAGAGTTCCACGATGAGCAATTTGGGTTTCAAGGGAGCGTTGCCGTTTGTCCGTGAAAATTATTTTGAAAAACCCGGCTGGAGTCGCGGGCGCTGAAATGCAGGCGGCGAGGTTTTTTGCGGTTCCGAAGCAGGTGTTCGAGCGGGACGGCGGCAGATGCCGCCGTTAAGCGCAACGCTCAAGCCAAAATAGCCGCCGAACCCGAGGACATCATTCATAAGCGATCCAAAAATGAAAAAGAAAAAAATGACTTTCGCGATAAATAATGCGAAAAGGGCTAGATTGATAGTCTGCAACGCTGGATTGCCATAGCGGTGATTGTGATGAAGCGCCCAACCTCCGGCAATGAGAAACCAAAGCCACGCGATGGTGCCCCAGATTCCAAAAGGCAAAATGACCGAAAGCGGGCCGTTGTGATAATCGCCCGAGAGAGCGAGGCTTTGTTCCGCCGGATCTATTGCATGAAACGCCTCGTCTCTTCCCATGAATTCCCAATCTTCCTGCGTAATAGCGTAACCTTTCCCCAAAAGCAAATGTTGCGGCACTTGCGGAAGCACAGCCTTCCACATTTCAATGCGCCAATCCAATGATCCTTCCGCTTCGGCGCGAACCATCGGATCAATATTCAACGGCAGAAAAGACAGTGCGCGCTGGAACGTGCGGGGCAAATGGTTGGAAAATGGAACACAAAGCACTGCGGCGAAAACTCCCATAAAAATAAGCAAAGGCAACAGTTTGGTGCGGTGCATGCCTTCCATAAAAAATTGAATCAAAAAAATCAAAGCATAGAGCCCGACAAATGAACGGAATCCTCCAAAAAAAATTCCAACGAATGAAAGAATCAGCACGGTGGGCCGCCACCATTTGCCTTCCAGAAAAATCCCGCGAATTCCATAGCGAACCAGCATGAATAAAAATATTGTCATGGCCGCGCCGCCAATGCTTGGAAAACGCGTTGCGCCAGCGCTATTTGTCCCGTAGAAATCCGGCGGAATGACCAAAAAAATCCAATAAAGAAAGGAAGGAAGGACGTTCACCAGTTCGCCAATGATGCCAATGCAAGGTGGCAAAAAAAACAAGGCAATATACCGGTTGGCGTGTTCCGGCGGAATGCGCCGCGCGGTCAGCGCAAAATAACCGAAAATTCCAGCCAGCAAAAAAACATATTTCTTTCCACCCATGACTTCGCTTCCAAGCGAATGCAAGCCGATGCCTCCGGTAAATTTGGCAGTGACCAGGACTACCACGATGAGCGCGCATAACGGCAACACAATTTGCGGCGCACGGATAAAATGCATATTCCGGTTGGTCGCCCGTTGCAATAGAGAAATGCCCAAACTTATAGCTATCATCGCCAACCCAATCGTCGGGCTGCCCTGCAAAAAGAAAAGGGTCACCGGCAGACTCCAGCAGAAAATCATCAACGGATAGTGCCATCGCAACAAAATGGGCGTGCTCAAAACCAGCGCCACAATGCCGATCAAACTTAATGATGAATAGGTAGGCACATTGGCCGCAGAAACAGCCCAATAACCCACAATGATGGCCGCCGGCCAGCAAATCGCGTAAATGATTAAATTTCTTAAAAATGCGGAATGATTCATTTCAAAATTTCAAACCGCCTACAGCCAAACTGCGGGCGGCTAATTAACTTAATCCAATTCACAAAACTTCGGCAATGGAATTTTATCCGATTCGGAATCGCGTTGACTCGACAGCATAAATTACATTCAATGCAACGCCGTCGTTCAAAATCCCGCAAAAAATGAAAGTTCTGTTCGACCATCATTTGCCGTTCGCCCTGACGCACGGCGGCCTTGAGCAACAACTGGTGGAAACGAAAGCGGCACTGGAAAAAATCGGCTTCGAGGCGGATTATGTCCGTTGGTGGGACGCTGCACAGTGCGGCGACATCATTCACTTCATCGGACGGCCGACGGCTGATTATATTTCTTTCGCCCACGGACGGGGTTGCAAAGTCATTATCGCCGAACTTTTGACGGCGACCGGCTCGCGTTCGAGCGCTCAATTATCCATCCAAAAAAAAATTATCTCCGTTTCAAAAAAAATTCTGCCGTCAACATTCACCTCGAAGCTCGCATGGGATTCATATCGTCTCGCCGATGCATGCATCGCGCTTACATCGTGGGAAGCGCATTTAATGAATTATCTTTTTGATGCGCCGAAAGAGCGTGTTCACGTTGTGCCAAACGGCGTTGAGGAAATTTTTCTGAACTCGCAAAAAGCCGCGCGCGGAAAATGGCTCGTCTGCACCGCGACCATCACCGAACGCAAAAGGGTTTTGGAATTGGCGCAAGCCGCCGTCCGCGCGCAAACACCGCTGTGGGTCATTGGCAAGGCGTATGTTGATTCCGATTCCCACGCTCAAAAATTTTTCACGCTGGCCAAACAGGAACCGCAAATCATCCGTTACGAAGGCGCGGTTTTTGACCGCGCGCGGCTGGCGCGGATTTATCGCGAAGCGCGCGGCTTCGTTTTGTTGAGTGCCATGGAAAGCTTAAGCCTGTCCGCGCTTGAAGCCGCCGCCGGCGAATGCCCGTTGCTCTTGAGCGATTTGCCATGGGCACGCGGCACATTTGGCGCGCACGCAAATTATTGTCCTGTTGCATTGCCGGAACGCACGGCGGAATTTTTGAAAAAGTTTTATGACGCAGCGCCGGACTTGCTCGCGCCACCGAAACCAGCAACGTGGGAAAACGTTGCATACCAATTAAAAACGATTTACGAACGCGTCTTTAGCACTTCGCGATAAATTTCGAGATGCCGCCGCGCGATGACCGTTGGATGATAACGCTCGCGCATCAAGGCGGCAGCTCCAGTCGGACGCGGGCAGCCCTGTTCAATCCATCGCGCAATCGCATTGGTCAATCCGTCCCAATCGTCCTGCGCAAATAATTCCGCGCCCGGCGCGCCTGTAGCAATATCCACAATACCGCCAAGACGGCTTCCGAAAAATTTCAGTTCACGCGACAGGGATTCCACTACCACGTTGCCAAAAGCTTCTTCTGTCGGAAAATGCACAACGCCGGCGACTGAATCATAACAATGCACCAATTCACTGTCCGGTTGCATTCCAAGAAAACGGACGTAACTGGCCGCTTCCATCGGTTTGATGCGTTCCAAAAATGCCCTGACGTAAGGATCGCTGTGGGAATAAATGAAGCCGATGAAGCGAAGTTCAAATTTCAAACCACGGCGATGAAGTTTTTCCGCCACGTCCAGCAATTCAAGCTGACGTTTTCTCGGTGTGATGACTCCGGCGTTCAATAAAACTGGTGGACGCACGGACGCTCCCGGCGGCGGCTCGAAAAATTCCATCCGCAACGCATGAGGCACCAGCCATGTCTTGCGCGCGCGCGGCTGAACAAGCGATTGCGTGTAACGAGAGTTGCAAAAAACACCGAGCGTCCGTCGCAACGTGAAATTTTCCAGCCAGGCTGTCAGCCAATAATAATCGCCGAATCGCGCGCAATGGAGTCGCGCCATTTCACCCATATTCCCATGCACCGTCAGCACATTGGGATAACCCGACAAAATGGCGCTGATGGCACAATCGCGTTCCGTTCCGTGTCCATGGACGATGTCAGGATTTATCTCGCTAATTTTTCTTCGCGTTGCGCGGATGCAGCCCTGATACAATGTCCGTAGCCAGCCGATTTTGGGAACATGCAAACTGTGAAACCAGATGTTGCCAGCAATTTTTTGCGGCGATTGCATTGGCTGCTGCGTGCAGGAAATAACATGCACTTCCAAGTCCGGTAATGTGGCAAATCCTTTGTGTAAACTTCCGTGACCGGCTGCAAACCACGGCATCGTCTCGCGATAGGTTCCCAAATGCGCTCGATTGTCTGTCGTAAGGATGGCAATTTTCATTCCTAAAGTTTTTGAAAGACCCGGTTGTGGCCGACTTGCAGAATTTCTTGAAATTGGCTTCTATCCACTTCCTGTGCCAGCCGCGACGGGTCGGGATGGCCGCCAGTGGCAAAAATGGGAGGCGTGTAATTTGTATTTAACCCCGAATCATCCAGCACAATAATTCCCCCGGCCGATAAATGAGCGGAGCACAATTTCCAATCCTGCTTTGCGATTTCGTAATCGTGATTGCCGTCAATGTAAATGAATGACCATGGCCGCGAAGCGATGAGGTTTTGCGCCGCTTCATCGGTTGAAAATGCTTTTAACAGCGCAGGGTTTGGAAGATCGAAGTGCGCAAAGCTTTTTAGCGTGTCTTCGTAATAATCCAGGCCTTGCAGGTATTTGGAAACAGCATCACCGGCGGATGAAAACGGCGAAACGCCCTGAACGAAACAATTCAATTTGAAATGACGCGCGAGCAGCGCAGCGAGGCTCAAGGTTTGGCCGCGATACACGCCAATCTCCAGAAAACTTTCAGGATGAAATTCACGAAACAATAAAAACCACATGGCATGGAAAGCGTCTTCGCCGAAGCCGCGTCCGTTCTGTGTGAAATATTCGCGGTGCCGCCGCAATTCATCCGGCAGGTTGCGGTCAAAATAATGGCAGCACCTCAAATAAAATGCCGTCGGGTCGGCGAGGCTCTGGCTCCATTCAGCGCGCGAAATTTCCTGCGGCGTTCCCGAAAAGTTTTCGCGGAGTTGTCGGCGTTCCAGCGTCGCGCGCCGTGCCTGCAGCTTTCCACAGAGGAATCGGAAAATGTTCATTTATCAAAATCGGATTTGTGAACGGCGACGGCAAATCCCTCAAGCAAGGCTTCGGAACCCGCGCCAAAATCCGGACGAAGGGGCGCGTAATTCTTGCAATGCTCGCGGTTGTCGATGGTTAGGACGGCGATTTTTAGCCAGTTCATGTTGTGAAATTTGCCTGACGCCGACGGGGTTTAATCAATCCTTTCCCAGGGAACCAGCCCCAAACGTTTGCCCAGAGCCAGGCGAAGGCGATGCAGGATTTGTTTCCTTGGCCGCCAGCGTTCCCGGTTGTAGCGGGCAAAGTCCGCGTCCGTCAGCGGCTCGCGGTTGTAGGGGAAAAATCCGTCCGGCGTGATGAGAAATCCGTTCACGGCAAACGGGTCGAACTCCGGCGCGGGCATGGGGCGGCCTTGAAAATGAATGTAAGCATATTCATCGTCCATAATCCCACGATCACCTAAATTGTAATGGGCATGGAATACTTTCCCCTGATGCCAGTAAAAAACCTGCTCGGGATAATTTTTAATCGCCACGCCTTCAAACCGGGTGAATTTCCAGCGCGTTGGCGGCACCACGTCCACGATGAATTCGTCGTGAAATTGCGGGATGTTGTGGTAGCGCAACAGCAGGTGCATCCCGCGCCATTCGTCGAAATTCCTCTCGATGGAATCCGAAAATGTTTCACGGTAACCCCGGCAATTCGGTGCCTGGAGCTTGAAATATTCATTGACCTTTGGGGTGTTGCGATAGAGCGTCAGATGACCCCTGCTTAAAATCCGGTCGTGCGCCGCAAGTATGTCCTCGCGCAAAAATTTCCGCAGGTCGCCAAAAATCACGTCAAAATCACAATGTCCCCAGAAATCGTAATTGACGAGCAGGTCGTCAAAAAGAAAACCGAAGGCTGGCTTGAAATTGGCCATCAGGCTGTTACGGGAAAGATTCACTTCAAAATCCAACTTGGCCGAAAATCGCTTGTGTAATTCCTGCCGGTTAGTCAGGTAGGTGCGGACGTTTGGCGGAAAATTTTTCCGCGATGGATTGTCCGTCAGCAAAAGCCAGTCAATGTCCGGGTTGGCGGCACAGGAACGCAGCACGCAATCCATGTAGGGTGAGAACTCGCCAAACCACCATCGGATGAGGCAGATGGAACTGCGCGGACGGCTGGTTTTTGTTTCTGGCATAACGAGGCTGGCGCACTCTAACGGCAAAGACCGCGCCATTCAATCTGATTTAACTCCGAACGGTCGCTGTGTGTGGATTTCACCGCGCAAAATTCCATTATTTTTCCGGTTCGTTATTCGGGCTGAAATATGATCCGAAAAATGCGCCTAAAATATGGGCGCAACGTCTGGCGGCAATTCCTACGCGGATTTTTCCCGTCATTTTCAGAACTCCCTTGAACGCGCCCGCCAAGTCCCAAAGCGTCATCGGTCCGTGGGCCAAATGATTATATGCCCGTTGCTCGCTAAAACCCTTGCGGAACATATACCCAAGCGAACCCCGGTTGTCATAGAGGGTTTTTGCCCGCGATATGTAGGCATAGCGGTAATTCCGGCGCATCATCTCCTCGAACCAGATTAGATCCTCGCCGGTCCGGATGGTCTCGTCAAACGACAATTCTTCCCAGGCGGTTTTCCGGTAAATCGAGTTGGTATTTCCGGCGACGGCACCCCTGACCCTGTCGAAATCATCTTTTGAAAAAACCAAGGCTTCTTCTTTCGCTCCTTTCAATCTGCCTTCGCCGGTCATGCTTGCGGAGCCATATCCCACAGCCACGTTGGCGGGAAAGCGGACAATTGCCGACCGATGGGCGCTCAAAAAGTCTGGCTCAATCGGGATGCAATGGGAACTCAATACCAGCACCCACGGATTTTTTGCGGCGCGAAAACCGAGATTCAGGGACTTGCTGTGGTTGAACGGCTTTTCGGCAATGATAATGCGGGCGTGATGCTTCCGGGCGATTTCCAATGTGGCATCGGTGGAGCCGGAATCCACGATGATGATTTCATCGTCCGGTTGCGGTTCAAGTTTCGCCAATACTTCGGGCAAAGTGCCGGCGGAATTGAACGTGCGGATGACGACGCTGATGGCGGGTGGCATAATTAATCTTCCGCATTGGTGATGCGTTTTGCGGATGAGTGCCGCTGGATGGCGAGGGTGTAGGATTTCTCCAACGAGGCGATTATTTTATCTTTGTTATATTCGGATAAAATTCGTTGACGCGCCAATGCGCCGAGGCGCATCCGCTCCGCAGGGTTCCGCAGCAATTGAAGAATGGCGGCGGCAATTTCTGCGGGTGAATGCGGCTGGACCAGCAGTCCCACCTTGCCGCCGTCCAGCATTTCGGCCATGCCGCCAGCCGAACTGCCAATGACGCCACGCCCGGCTGCCATGGCTTCCAAACAAACGTTAGGGGCATTTTCCCATCGGCTGGGAAACACGCAAATATCGGTGAGGCTGTAGCAATCATACATTTTTTCAATGGGCAGAAAGCCGGTGAATTCCACCTTGTCCCGCCAGTTGCCGACAATGTCCTGAATGTAAGTCTTGAAATCCCGCCGGCCATCGGGTGCGCTGCCTATTCGTCCGACAAAACGAAATCTGGCGTTGGGAAACTCGGCCAGAACCAGTGGAATGGCGGTAGCCAGATCGTCAACCCCTTTTCTGGTTTCCAAGCGGCCAAAATAGGAAACGACATTCGTGGCGGTTTCAATCGGCACTGCCAACAAACGCGGTGGTGGAACATAGGAGGGAACGTGCATCAGATTTTCCCGGTTCATATCCCATCGGACGGCCATCATTTCCAGAAGCGCGGCGCTGGGTGAAGCCACCACGTCGGCCATTTGCGCCAAAGTGCGTTCGACCGCGTCGAATTCCATGGCCGACTGGAATGCATGACGATTCCAATGCCAGCGGGGCAGCGGACGGCGATGTCGGATGGCGCCCGCAAAAGCGCGCAATTGCTGTCCATGTCCCTTCAACGTGTTCAAGAAAGTGGGCGCAGGAAAGCCGCCCGACAACTCGGCCAGCAGCATACTGGGCGTATGCAACTTGACCACCAGCGGCAAATCCGGCGACTGGCGCGCCGCTTCCAGTCCCTCAAAGCAGTATTCGGGGCTTTCCATCACGTCAAATGGAAGCTCCCGGTGGCGCTGTCGGAACACTCCGGCCACTGCCTTGGAAAATAATTCACTTCTCATGTCACGGACCCGATGGACAAGAATCCCGCCTTCCGTGAAAGTTCCATCGCGTGTGCCGCTGCCGGCAAAAATTTCGACTGTATGTCCGCGATCTGTCAGCATGGCACTGGCCCGGAGCACATAGTTTCCAATGCCGCCGTGATCCGTGTCGGGTGGAAACTCATGGCTGATGAAGGCGATTCTCATGCGGATTTTAGTTTGTTGAGGCATCGGCTTGATGCCAGTCCCGGCGACAACGTTTCCACACGGCAGTGGCCCAGACAAGACTGACGAATTGCACCAAGAGGTAAGTTAGACATACTCCCCAAGCACCATACGACCGGCCCAAGGGGACCACAAGCACTCCATTCATCAGACCCATCCCCACACCCAACCACATTAACGGCTCCCTTTTGTGGGCGCGCAAATAAACCGATTGGCTCCAACCAATCTGTCCCACAATGGTTGCCAGCACCAAAATACTCGTGGGGACAAGGCCGAGGAGCCGTGAGCCGAATGCAAAATGCTCCTGCACGAACACTAGCGCCAGCAGGAGTACCACGCCTCCCGCCACGCAAACCCCAACGGCTTGTGCCGTGGTCTTGAAAAACAGCCGGTCCATTTCCTCAAACTTTCGGTGGCTGATCAGCATTCCGTAACGCGGCCCCTTGGTGCCCGCCCAAGAGGATGCCAGCGCGTTCAAGCTGCTCACCAATTGCATCGTCATGCCCATTTGACCGGCAACGACCGGGCCATGGAAATAAAACAAGACCGGCGTAAAGAGGCTAAAGATAAAGTAGCCGCTAAGCCAGCTTACCGCGATACGCCATTGGAATGGCCAAATCTCATGCCGCCAAGAAATTGTCTCCTCGTTTTGTTTTGGTGCATGGAAAAACTCCTCCAAAAACCCCCGCCAGCGCCAGCCATACGCGATGGCTGTCATCAAAGTCCCCGCCAGCCCCACAATTGCCCCACTGAACAATCCCGCCCCGCTGCACAACGCCGTCCAAACAGTCAGACTGCCCATCATCGCCGTGAGGGTTCGCAGGCCGTAAATGAAAGGCAGTTGATTGCAACCCTCAAGCAATGCGCCCACCGGCAGGATCGCCAGCGCAAATCCTGTTACCAAAGACAAACTCCACCACGGCAGGCTCCAAGCCACAGACGGGTCGTTCTTCAGGGAGAAAAACCAATGCCCGCCCAAACCTATGCCGACGACGACGAGCAACGACATCACGGCATACCATTTCAACGACAGCCGGCCCAGCGAGATCAACCGCGAGCGCGCACGCGGGTCACCTTCTAGCGCGCCGCCGGGCAGGAACCGCAGATGGGCAAACTCGTGGCTGGCGAACTGCACGATGCACTGGGCAAAACCTAATTCCAGAAAAACCTGCAACGCCATCACGCTTGCGAAAGTGTAGAAATAACCCTGCTCCTTCGGCGTGAAGAAATGCGCCAGCAGCAGGACGGTTATCGGCCCGGAAAACAACGACCACGCCCGGCCGACCGCGACGTAGAAAACCGGCCGATCCACTCCTGCCCACCGCCGCAGTCTGTTCAAAAGCGCCAGCATTAATTTGTAGCGGCGGTCTGTGACCGCCGTGGTTTTACTTCAATTTCAGCATCCACCGGTGCTCGCAGAGCGCCGCTACAGTTGTTTTGCAGAAGTCTCGAAATGACACCAAGACCCGGTTGCAAATAACGGGTGCTCACATCGCAGGAAAAAATTAGAAAACTCATTCAATGTAACACCATTACAGCGGTTAAGATTAATGAGATAGCCTCTTTCGGCAAGGTAAAAGAAGGACGGCGGACACCTCGGAGTGTGAGACGCTCGATTGGAAATTTTACCGCCGGGGTCACGCTGCTATGCGGTAGAAAAAAACTTGAGTTACGACACTGCATATTTATTCTCTCTCGCATGACTATGCGCCCAATTCTAAAAACTGGAAATGCTTTTGACATTCTACAAAGCTAGAATCCGCTTTCCAAATTAGGCAATCCCGATTTTGCCGAATCGTTGTCGGCAATATGACATATGAAAAATTACCTAAAAAAATCTGTTGAACTGATTAGAAAAGGCGTCTCTTCTCCCAAGCTCTTCGATATCCATTTGAAAAAGATACCGTGGCGCATCAAATCCAACGAATTCGTCAGCAAATATCGTGAGCATGGCGCGTCAACAAATCAGACTGCACCGGGTGACGTCAATCCATTAGAGCAATATTTTGACAGCCACAAGGAAGGACGCGGAATTTGGAAATGGAGGCACTATTTTGACATCTATCACAGGCATTTTTCAAAGTTCGTTGGACAAAGAGTCAACTTGTTGGAGATCGGAATCTTTAGTGGCGGAAGCCTTGACATGTGGCGGTCTTATTTGGGGGATCAATGCCATATCCACGGCGTAGACATTAAAGAGGAATGCAAATGTTATGAAAATGAATACACAACTGTTCACATCGGAGATCAGACCGATAGAAACTTCTGGAAGAAATTCAGAGATAATAATCCTCCTATCGACATCTTGGTAGACGATGGTGGTCACACCGCCGAACAGCAGCGAATAACACTGGAGGAGATGTTGCCACACTTGCGTTGCGGCGGCGTATACCTCTGCGAAGATGTCCAAGGGAGATGGAATAGCTTTGCAGCATATGCATCAAGTCTCGTTGACGAGTTCAATAATCTGGGAGAACTGAATGAGTTCCAGAAGTCAATTCATTCCATTCATTTCTATCCATTTTGTGTGGTTATCGAAAAGCATAAGACTCGGCCTGAAAGATTTGTGGATGCCCGACATGGCACGGAATGGCAACCATACTATGACAAGTTGTTCGAAATGCTGAATAAACGGGTGTAGCTCATTTCAAGAAGCGCGGATGAACCCGCTTAAACTAATGACATTTCCTCTTTCCGCAAGGTGGAAGAAACTTCCGGGCGAAATTTTATTGTGTCGCTGACGGCTTTGCGCCACTTTCGGCGTTGTGCCAGATTTTTTACGTCCATTCAGAGACTTCCGCTTTTGGATATTTTACAAAGTGTTGGAGTCTCATCGCTATCCGCTCATCGAAATGGGCAACCGACCAAATTATGCCCAATGGATGTTCTGCCCGTCCGGCTTGGATGAAAACAGCATCGTTTATAGCGGCGGCGTGGGCAGGGACCTCACTTTCGACCACGCCTTGGTCAAAAAATTCGGATGCAACGTGAATCTGTTTGACGGCACGCCGACCGGAAACGAAACCATGTCGCTGCCGGAAAATAAAATTCCGCAATTCAAATATCATCCCGTGGCCCTCGCCGGACAATGTGGCACCTTGAAATTTTCACAGCCTCAGGATCAGGTGGAAGGGTCGTGGGCATGGTCCAAGCAGTCCGGCGGCGCGGCGGCGCTGGAAGTTCCGTGCGTGGACCTGGCCATGCTAATGCGTCGGAATGGCCACGATCACATTGACCTGTTGAAGATTGACATCGAAGGCGCGGAATATGAAGTGATTGATGATTTATTAAAGCGGCGGTTGCCAGTCAAACAGATGCTGGTGGAATTTCATCATCGAATCTTGACAGTCCCTCGTCGCGGTCAGACTGCCCGCGCGATTTTGAAAATGGTGGCGGCCGGCTACCGGCTGATAAAAAAGGACGACGACAATCATACGTTCCTAAAACCAACTCGCTGAAATTTCGCGCGGAATAATCAAACCGCACGCCGAGGAAAAAATACTATAACAAAAAACGGTGAAAGTTCCCGAAGCAAGGCCATTCCGACCGGAAGGAAAGCAATTCCAGTTGGAATCATATCCACGTCAGCCGGTCCTTTTGCACGACGGGAACGTAACGCATCACTTCACCGGGCCGATACGGTCGCGCGCCGATCTTGAGCCGTCCTTTCGCGCTCATGAGCGTCCATTGGCCCTCGGCAAAGCTGCGCAAATTTTGCGCGATACCGGAGCCGATGTTTTCAATCTTTGGCTCGCCGGGACGCAAATCATTTCGCACGAGCGACGCGATGAAGATGTCCGCCACTTTTTCCACTGGAATAAAATCACGGATTTGCTCGCCTGCCGTCATCGCAAAATCTTCGCCTGCCACCGCTGCTTTGCGCAGCGACGGCCAGAACTTGCTTTCGTGCTGGCCTTCGCCATAGACATCGAACGGGCGCAGGATAATGAGTTCAATTTTTGTTTCAGCAGCCAGCGCCAGTGCGGCCATTGTCGCGGCGGCTTTGGAGGCGGCATAGGCATTGGTCGGCTCCAATGACGCATCGGCGGGAATAAAATGCGAGCGTTCACCGGTTTTGCCGAATTCAAAACAGGAGCCGCAAATGACGAAGCGTTTCACGCCAGCCTTCACCGCTTGCCGCCAGAGATTCAAGCTTTGCCGGACGTTCACGTCAAAAAGTTCGTCCCAATCCGCCTGTTGCGAGTTGACGCCGGCGGCGGCGAAATGAACGAGCGCGCGGCATTGCGAAAGTTCGCCCGACCAATCGCCGTCCAGTTTTCCTTCGACCCAAATCGGCTCTTGCGACAACGGAATCTGCGGCGCGCCGCCCGGACGGCGCAACGCGACGCCGCGATGATTTGCCGCCGGAAGTTTTTCCAGAAAATGGCTGCCGATGAATCCTGTGCCGCCTGTGACAAAGATTTTCATGCGCGGCGGGGCAATTTCCGTTTTTTGGTTTTCTCTCGATTGGCGCGAATTTGCAAAACCAAGTCTTCGGCTTCTTCAAGCCATTCAAGTTTTTCGCGGAAAGTCGTGGTCAGCCCGATCAACAGCGTGTGCAATTCCGCGCCTTCAAAGGTTCCCCAGCGCCAGTCGGGGGTGATCAACAATTTGTGCAATTCCTTTTGGCTCATCGGTAGGGGTCGAGTTTTTTCAATTGTTCAATGTCCAATAAATCCTTGTCGCGCCCCGCTTTCTTTTTCATGGCAAGCAACGTCTTGTAGCTGACAACCGGCGCCAGCATTTTGCCCGCGACCGTTTTCCATTTGGCGCGGGCGAATTCTCTTTTAAAATCGAACGGCTCATAAACAAAGACGTCAACGGGCGTGCGCCGGTGATCGTCGCTCCAAAGTTTCAACGCTACAAGGTTTTTCTGTTTTCGCCATGAAGCGCGTAATTTCGGGTTCGCAAAATCCTCGGGCGTCACCGGAATGACAGTTTGCCAGCCCGCCGATTTCAACGCGCAAAGTCCACGAATAATATTTTTGCGCTCAAGGCCGATGACCAAATCCAAATCCACGGTCAGCCGTTCATATCCGTGAGCCACAACCGCCACTCCACCGACGACGAGATATTTCACCTCGGCGTCGTTTAACGTTTTGACGATGGCTTCAACGCTGCGGACTTCCATGACGCGAAAATGGTAATGGAATTTTATCAGCCTTCAAGCCCGCTGAAAAATGAAAGTGTCATCGTGTATTCCCAGGCGCAAACGTTTTGTGCTTGTATGTTAATCATTGAGTTCACCGGTAATTTTCATAACATGGCCGAAACTTTATGGCCATTCAGCTTCGAGACAAATCGTCCTGCAAATACGACCAGATCTCGCTCGGCGAAATCATGCTGCGGCTCGACCCCGGCGAAGGACGCATCCGCACCGCGCGCTCGTTCACCGCGTGGGAAGGCGGCGGCGAATACAACACCTCGCGCGGCTTGCGAAAATGTTTCGGCTGCAAAACCGCCGTCTGCACCGCGTTCGTGGACAACGAGGTCGGCCATCTCATCGAAGATTTCATCATGCAGGGCGGCGTGGACACGGACTTCATCAAGTGGCGCGAAGACGACGGCATCGGTCGCAGCGTGCGCAATGGTTTGAATTTCACGGAACGCGGTTTTGGAATTCGCGGCGCGGTCGGAGTGCCGGATCGCGGCAACTCGGCGGCGGCGCAATTAAAGCCGGGCGATTTCGATTGGGAAAATATTTTCGGAAAAATTGGAACGCGCTGGCTGCACACCGGCGGAATTTTCGTCGCGCTTTCTGAAACGACGGCGGTTCTCACGATTGAAGCCGTCAAAGCCGCAAAGAAGCACGGCGTCATCGTCAGCTACGATTTGAATTATCGTCCGTCGCTGTGGAAGTCCATCGGCGGCCTCAAGAAAGCGCAGGAGGTCAACCGCGAGATCGCCAAATACGTGGACGTGATGATCGGCAACGAGGAAGATTTCACCGCGAGCCTCGGTTTTGAAGTGAAAGGCGCGGAAAAACTTGATCACATTGAGACTGATGCGTTCAAAGCGATGATTGAAACCGCCGTGAAGGAGTTCAAAAATTTCAAAGTGGCTGCGACCACTTTGCGCCGCGTCATCACCGCAACGAAGAATGACTGGAGCGCAATTCTCTGGCACGACGGGAAATTTCACGAAAGCCGCAAGTATCCCGAACTGGAAATTCTTGACCGCGTCGGCGGCGGCGACAGTTTTGCCAGTGGCTTGCAATTTGGATTTTTGGAATTCAACGATGCGCAGAAGGCGGTTGAATACGGCGCGGCGCACGGCGCACTCGCCTCAACCACACCCGGCGACACTTCGATGGCAACGCGCAAAGAAGTGGAAAAAACGTTCGGCGGCGGCAGCGCGCGCGTGCAGCGGTAAAAAATGGATTTCAAAATAAAATTATGAAAACACCGGCAGAAATATTTTCACTCAAAGGCAAGGTCGCGGTCGTCATCGGCGGCACGGGCGAATTGTGCGGCGCGATGGCGGAAGGCTTTGCTGCGGCGGGCGCAGCCGTCGCCATCGTCGGTCGCGATCCGGCGAAGGCGAAAACGCGCATGGACAAAATCGAGAAAGACGGCGGCAATGCGGAATTTTTTTCTTGTGACACGACTTCCAAAACTGCTTTGCAACAATTGCTTGCCGACGTGCTGAAGAAATTTGGCCGTGTGGATATTCTTGTGAATGGCGCGGGCGTGAATTCACCAACGCCGTTTTTCGACATCACCGAGGAAGAATTCGACAGAATCATGACGGTGAATTTAAAAGGCGTCGTTCTGGCGTGCCAGATTTTCGGCAAACACATGGTCGGGCAAAAATCCGGCAGCATCATCAATCTTGGTTCGGCATCGGGATTGAATCCTTTGTCGCGCGTGTTCACTTATTCCGCGTCGAAGGCGGCTGTTCACAACATTTCAAAAAATCTCGCGCGGGAATGGGCGGCTTCCGGTGTGCGCGTGAACATTTTGGTCCCCGGATTTTTCCCGGCGGAGCAAAACCGGAAAGTCCTCAATCCCGAACGCATCGTGCAAATCATGGGCAAGACGCCGATGAAACGCTTTGGCGAGGCGCATGAACTCATCGGCGCGTCGCTGTTGCTGGCATCGGACGCGGGAAGTTTCATCACCGGCACGGAAATGGTCGTGGACGGTGGATTCGACGCAATGACGATCTGACATGAAATTCTGCGACAAAGATTTTTTGCTGTCGAACGAAGCGGCGCGTGAACTTTATCACGGCACGGCGGCGGAACAGCCCATCATTGATTATCACAATCATCTTTCGCCGCGCGATTTGGCCGAGGACAAACAATTTGAAAACATTCACGGGCCGTGGCTGGGCGGCGACCATTACAAATGGCGCGCGATGCGGGCGAACGGCGTGCCGGAAAAATTGATCACCGGCAGCGAAACGTCGGCTCGCGAAAAATTTCAGGCGTGGGCGGCGACCGTTCCAAAGACGTTGCGCAATCCGCTGTTTCACTGGACGCATCTGGAATTGCAGCGTTATTTCGGCATCGAAAAATTGCTCGAAGAAAGCACGGCCAAAGAGATTTGGGATGAAACCAAACGTCTGCTCGCGCAACCGGGCTATTCAGTCCGCGGCCTCGTCGAGCGCATGAATGTCAGGGTGATTTGCACGACAGATGATCCCGCCGACTCGCTCGAACATCACAAGGCCATCGCAAAATCCGGCTGGAAGGTGAAGGTGTTCCCGGCGTTCCGACCCGACAACGCATTGCGGGTCAATTCGCCGGAACGATTTAAGAAATGGGTAAAAAGTTTGAGCGAAATTTCCGGCACGAACGCGACGACGTTCAAAGGATTTTTGAAAGCGTTGAAACAGCGGCATGATTTTTTTCACGCGAACGGCGGACGGCTTTCCGACCACGGCTTGAGCCAGATGCCGTCGCTGGATTGCACGGAGAAAAAGGCCGGAGCGATTTTTTCCGCCGCGCTCAAAGGCAAGGCGGCTTCGCCGGAAGACACGGAACGGTTCGCGTCGTTCATGATGGAATTTTTTGGCGTGCTGGACGCGGAAAGAAACTGGACGAAGCAGCTTCACCTCGGCGCGTTGCGCGACCCGAATTCGCGGCTGGCGGCGCAACTCGGTGCGGACGCGGGCTGCGACACGATTGGCGATTTCAAGCAAGGCGCGTCGCTGGCGCGTTATTTGGATCGTCTCGACCGCACCGGCAAATTGCCCAAGACAATCATTTACAATCTGAATCCGGCGGACACTTGTTTGTTCGCGGGAATGTCGGGAAGTTTTCAGGACGGCTCGGTTCCGGGAAAAATCCAATACGGTTCGTCGTGGTGGTTTTTGGACCAGGAAAATGGAATCCGCGCGCAACTCGATGCGCTTTCGGATTTGGGCCTGTTGAGCCGCTTCGTCGGGATGCTGACGGATTCACGTTCGTTTTTGTCATTTCCGCGCCATGAGTATTTTCGCCGGATTCTTTGCGACCTGATCGGCAGCGACGTGGAAAGCGGGCGATTGCCCGCCCGCCGTGAATGGCTGACGAATCTTGTCCAGGACGTGTGTTACCGGAACGCGAAAAATTATTTTGGATTTTAAGATTCGCAACATTCAGTCAGAAATAGATTTTATCAGCGACATCCGCCCGCCTGACGGTTAATTTCCGCCGGTTCATGGCCATTCAACGAATCAATGTCCTCGGCGTCGGCATCAGCGTGCTGAATCTCAAAACGGCGCTCGATGCGATTGCCGAAGCTATCCAGTCGCGGCGCAAAGGCTACATCTGCGTGACCGGTGTTCACGGCGTGATGGAAGCGCAAAGCGACAAAGCGTTCCGCGCCATTTTGAACAACGCCTTTCTCTGCACGCCCGATGGAATGCCGATGGTTTGGATGGGAAAAATTCGTAGCCATTCGGAAATGCGCCGCGTTTATGGCCCGGACTTGATGCTCGACGTTTGCGCGTGGAGCGGAAAAAATTCTTGCCGCCACTTTTTTTTCGGCGGCGCGCCCGGCGTGGCCGAAGCGCTCGCGGAAAAATTGAAGGTTCGATTTCCGAAAATGAAAATTGCCGGAACATTCACGCCGCCATTTCGTCCGCTGAACGCCGAAGAGGAAAAACAATTTGAGGAAATCGTCCGCGCCGCGAAACCGGACATCATTTGGATTGGCTTGAGCACGCCGAAACAGGAAAAATTCATGGCGGAATTTTTGCCGAAGCTGGATGCGACACTGATGATCGGCGTGGGCGCGGCATTTGATTTTCACAGCGGCCGCGTGAAGCAGGCGCCGCGCTGGATGCAACGTTCGGGACTGGAATGGTTTTATCGCTTGTGCCAGGAGCCAAAGCGATTGGCAAAGCGCTATTTCAAAAACAACCCGCTTTTTGCGCTGAAAATTGCCGGACAACTTTGCGGATTGAAGAAATATCCGCTGGATTGATGGTGAATTTGTTTGAGCAAAACCGCCGCTTTGATAGTCTCACACTGGCATCACGTCAAATGAACGAATCACGAAGCGAAGAATTGCTTTGGAAACCACCACAAATAATCGGAGCGGTTATTTTTGGAGTGCTTTCTCTTGTTTATTATAGCACCCCGTCAAATTGGCTCTACGTTACACTTTTGCTGACGTTTGTAATTGAATTATACCTTCTTGATCAAAAAGCTTGGCAACTAATTCCAAGTAAAACTTTTTTCTTCGTGCTGCTGGCGGCGTGGCTGGCGCTGTTTCAATTTTTTGGCAATTCGATCCTAGGTTATGTCCACACGCCGTCGCTGTTCGCGTGGCTGAAAAATCAATATGACAATCCAGCGGCAGACGATGCCCATGGAAACTTCATTCCGTTTTTGGTCATCGGCCTTTTTTGGTGGAAGCGCAAAGAACTGCTCGCGTTGCAGCTGAAAATCTGGTGGCCGGGCTTTGTGATTTTTGCGCTCGCGCTTGCGTTGCATATTTTTGGTTATTTGATCCAGCAACCGATTCTTTCCATCGCCGCGCTGTTTGCGGGAGTTTGGGGACTGATGGGATTGGCGTGGGGACGCGGCTGGCTGCGGCACAGCTTGTTTCCGTTTTTTCTGTTTATTTTTTCCGTTCCACTTGGCCAGCACGGGCAAGTCCTGACCTTTCCGCTGCAAGAATTAGTCTCGTGGCTCACGGAAAAATCCGCGCATATTTTCGGCGTGGATGTCATCCGCGTCGGCACGCAGTTATTTGATCCGTCCGGCAGTTATGGTTATGAAGTCGCGGCGGCGTGCAGCGGTATTCGCAGTCTGGTCGCCATTTTTTTGCTGGCGACGATCTACAGTTTTTTTTCCTTTCGCTCGATCTGGCAACGGCTTTTCTTCATGGCGCTGGCGGTTCCGTTTGCCATTTTTGGAAATGTGCTGCGAATGATTTTGATCATCGTAACTGCGGCGACTGCCGGGCGGGATGCGGGCAATTATGTCCATAGCAGTTGGATTTTCAGCCTGATTCCTTACATTCCGGCGATCGCCGGTTTTTTGCTCATCGGCCGCCGGCTCGAAAAACGTGAAATGAAAAACTCGCGAGAATGAAAAATCAAAAATGGATTTTATTTTTTGTGGCGCTGGCGCTGGTTGCCGGAGCCGCCGCGCTGCTCGTGCGGCTTAAAGCGCATCCGCGTCTTGGAAAGCCGGGAATCGTTGCGACGCCGATTCCAGGCAGCCTGACGATGAAAATCGAATTGCCGGAACGCGTCCTGGATTTTACTTCGACAAATATTCCCGAACCCGAAGTCGTTCTCGGCTATTTGCCGAAAGATTCCAGTTATGCCGAACGCCGTTATCGTTCAGCCGACAGTGAAATTCCGATTGAAGGCACAATCGTGCTGATGGGCGCCGACCGCACGAGCATTCACAATGCGGATTATTGTTTGCGCGGGCAAGGCTTGAATCCTGACGCAAAAAGCGTCGTGAACATTCCAATCGCCGGCGCGACGCCATATTCATTGCCGGTTTCCCGATGGGATGTCAGCGGTGAATTTCAGAACAACGGCCAAAAGATCAAAGTCTCCGGCGTCTATGTTTTTTGGTTCGTCGCGGATGGTGATCAAACGCCAGACCATTTTGAAATGATGAAACGATTCGCCCTGAATTTGCTGCGGACCAGTGTTTTGGAGCGGTGGGCTTATGTCAGTTATTTTGCGCCATGCGAACCTGGACAGGAAGACGCGACGTTTGAGCGGATGAAAAAATTGATCGCTGCGTCCGTGCCGGAATTTCAATTGCCGCCGGAAACGCGCGGGGCGATGGCCGTTGCGCCGCACTGAATTTTTTATTACGATTTCACCAGTCCCTTTGCCCTGAAAAATCATGTTGCGACGCGACCGCCAGATTCGGACGCAAATCAACCAGTTGGCTGATGCCTTTTTGGTTGCGGTGAGCTTTTGGTTTGCATATATACTGCGCGCCAGCCCGCAAATTGCCGAATGGATGGGACTTGAAAAGATTTCAGGCGACATGTTGAACAAGGACGCCTGGCTTATCCCGCTGGCAATGATTTCTGCGGCATTCCTTCTCGAATCGCAGGGATTTTACAATCGTCCTATTCTTTGCCCGCGCCGCGTTACTTTATGGCCATTGTTCAAGGGTTGTGCGCTGACCGTCATCGTTTTGATTTTAACGACCTATGTTTTCCAAAAAACATTGATTGTTCCGCGCGGCGTCACGACATTTTTCGGCGTCATCAGTTTTACACTGCTCTTTGCCAAGGAAGAATTGCTGCGACTGGCGATCAAAAGCAAATTCGGCCAGTCGCAATACAAACGCCGTTTCATCCTTGTCGGCGCGCAAGCTGAACTTTCCAGGATGTGTCACGAACTCGAAGGCCGCCGCGACGATACCGTTGCCATCATTGCGCAATTTGACCTGGCGCAGCCGCTGTCGCGGCTCGTCCAATTGCTTCACGAGCATTCGATTTACGGCATCATTCTCAACGCCAAGCGGACTTATTTTGAACAGGTCGAAAATATCATCAAGGCCTGCGAACTCGAAGGCGTTGAGGTCTGGCTCATCGCCGATTTTTTCACGACTCAAATTTCACGCACGACGTTTGACGAATTGCTTGGAAAGCCCCTGTTGATCTTCAGCACCGCGCCCGAAGCTTCATGGCAAGGCGCCGTCAAACAATGCATGGATTTTTTTGGCGCAATCATTTTGTTGTTGATGACTTCGCCGTTGTTTTTGCTCGCCGCAATGGCGATCAAGCTGACTTCGCGCGGCCCCGTTTTTTTCAAGCAACAACGCTCCGGCCTCAACGGCGCGCCCTTCATCATTTACAAATTCCGCACGATGGTCTCCAACGCCGAGCAATTCAAGCACGAACTCGAAGTGATGAACGAAATGCGCGGGCCGGTTTTCAAGGTCACCAACGATCCGCGAGTCACCGGTGCTGGAAAATTTCTGCGACGTTACAGCCTTGATGAATTGCCCCAACTGTGGAACGTCCTGCGTGGTGAAATGAGCCTCGTCGGCCCGCGCCCGCTGCCGGTGGATGAGGTGAAACGTTTCAACGATTTCGCCCATCGCCGCCGCTTGAGCGTCAAGCCCGGACTCACCTGCCTCTGGCAAGTCAGCGGACGCAATCAAATTTCCGATTTCAAAGATTGGGTTCGCCTCGACCTCGAATATATTGACAATTGGTCGCTCTGGCTTGATTTGAAAATTCTGCTCAAAACCATTCCCGCCGTTTTCATCGGCACCGGCGCGAAGTAATTTCGTTGAAGCGTTAAAAGGTTTCTCCTAGGCTTAACGGTTTAATGTTTTGAAAATGAAAAAAAATCAACCGACGTCAGTTGTCACCGGCGCCGCCGGTTTTCTCGGCTCGCACCTGACCGATCTGCTGCTCGCGCGCGGCCATAAAGTCATCGGCATTGACAATTTCGTCACCGGCAGCGTGGACAACATCGCGCATCTCGGCGGCAATCCGAATTTCAAATTCATCCAGCAGGACGTCACGGAATTTATTTTTCTCGACGCGCCGGTGAATTATGTCTGGCATTTTGCGTCGCCCGCCAGCCCGATTGATTATCTCGAACTGCCGATTCAAACGCTCAAGGTCGGTTCGCTCGGCACGCACAAGGCGCTCGGCCTTGCCAAAAATAAAGGCGCGCGATTTCTCATCGCTTCGACTTCGGAAATTTACGGCGATCCGCTCGTCCATCCGCAAGTCGAAGAATATTGGGGCAACGTCAATACTATCGGTCCGCGCGGCTGTTATGACGAAGCGAAACGTTTTGCCGAAGCGATGACAATGGCCTATCACCGCGAGCACAAAGTCGAGACGCGCATCGTCCGTATTTTCAACACTTACGGCCCGCGAATGCGATTGAACGATGGACGTGTCGTTCCGGCATTTGTCAGCCAGGCGTTGAAAAACAAACCCGTGACCATTTTCGGCAAAGGCACGCAGACGCGCAGTTTTTGCTACGTCTCCGATTTGATTGAAGGCATTTATCGGCTGATGATGAGCAATTACGATCTGCCCGTGAACATTGGCAATCCGACCGAATTGACGATGCTGCAATTTGCCAAGGAAATCATCCGCGCCACAAAATCCAAAAGCAAAATTGTCCACAAACCGTTGCCGCAGGACGACCCGAAGCAGCGTAAGCCGGACATTTCAAAAGCGAAAAAAATTCTGAAATGGGAACCGAAAGTGCCGTTGGCCAAAGGATTGACGGACACTATCGCGTATTTCAAAACGAAAGTTTAATGTAGCAGCCGACGTGAGTCGGCTCTAATTTTTCCCGTCCGAATAATGAGCGGACTCACGTCCGCTGCTACAAACAAAAGTAAATGCTTTTTCGCGCCCAACAATTTGAATTTACTTTTCCGCGGTCGGCGCTCGTCATGGGCATCGTCAACATCACACCCGATTCCTTTTCCGACGGCAGAAAATTTCTGAACGCAGACGCGGCGATTCGACACGCACTGGAAATGGTCGAGCAAGGCGCAGAAATTTTGGACATCGGCGGCGAATCCACCCGGCCAAATGCAAAACCCGTTTCAGAAAAAGAAGAATTGCGGCGTGTGATTCCGGTCATTGAAAAATTGGCTGAACAGGTAGGGTCATCGCGCTGCGATGACCGGACGGCGCGGCGCGCCGTCCCTACCAAACAAATTTTAATCTCAATTGATACGATGAAACCTGCGGTCGCCCGTGCCGCACTCGAAGCGGGGGCAAGCATCGTCAACGATGTTGCAGCGAATCGTGACAATGATGAAATGTGGAAAATTGTTTCCGAATTTCGCGCCGGTTATATTTGCATGCACGCGCCGCAGAAATTGCACAAAATTCAAAAGCGGAAAAACATTGTCGCCGAAGTCGAAAGATTTTTCCGCGAACGTTTGAAAAAAATGAAAGCCGCCGGAATTGCGCTGGAGCAAATTATTTTTGATCCGGGAATCGGTTTTGGAAAAACTTTGGATCAAAATTTGCAGTTGCTCGCCAGCCTGCGGCGATTTACAAAATTGCGACGACCCGTTTTGCTCGGCGTTTCACGAAAATCGTTCATCGGAAAATTGACGGGTGCCGACGTAAATCAACGTTTGCCCGCGTCGCTGGCTTGTGCGACTCTTGGAATTGAAGCGGGCGCGCAAATCATCCGCGCGCACGACGTGGCGGAAACGGTCCAAGCCGTCCGCATGACCGAAGCAGTGTTGGCAAAAAAATGATGTGGACTCATCTCCAAAACAGTTGGCGTCCCGTGCTGGAAATTTTCATCCTCGCGGTCGCAATATATTACACGTCGCGCTTTTTGCGCGGCACGCGCGGCTGGCCGGTCGTCATCGGTTTCATCGTGCTGCTGCTCGTGCTGGCGTTTGCGGCGACGGTTTTGAATTTGCCGGTGCTGCGCTGGTTGCTCGTCGGATTCGCGCAATTTTTCGCCGTCGCTATTCTAATTATTTTCCAGCCGGAATTGCGCCGCCTGCTCGCTGAACTTGGAAATCTTCCACTTTTCGCCAGCGCGCATGAACAACGCGAAAGCATCGAGGTCATCATCCAGACATGCGAGCGGCTGTCTGAAGTAAAAATCGGCGCGCTCATCGCCATCGAACAAACCATCCAGCTTCACGATGCGGTTGAGTCCGGCGTGCCGGTGGATTGCGAAGCGACGCCGGAAATGCTCGAGACCATTTTCTTTCCGAACAACGCGATTCACGACGGCGGCGTCATCATCAAGGGCGACCGCATCGCTTACGCCGCATGCATTTTTCCATTGACCACGCGGCAGGATTTGAACAAATCGCTTGGCACGCGCCATCGCGCGGCGATTGGTTTGAGCGAGGAAAGCGACGCCGTCATCATCGCCGTGTCCGAAGAAAACGGCGCGATTTCTCACGCCTACAAAGGCCAGCTCGTTCGCGGCGTGACGCTGGAAGAATTGCGCGCGTTCTTGACCACAGTGCTTGTGCAACCGGCCAAAACGCGCAGTCTCATCGAATGGATTCGCCGGCAACTCGGGCCGCGCAATAAATCCGGCCCGGCGGTCATCACGAAAAATGAACCGCGCCCGGCTGTAAAACATAATTGATTCCATGCGCGATTTTTTAACAAAAGATTTGGGCTGGAAGATAGCTTCCGTCGCTCTCGCCGTCGTCATTTGGGTGACGGTTTATAAATATGAAAGTCCGACCGAACACGGCGTGACCGTTGAAAATACTTACGGCGATTTGTCGGTCGTCGCGTTTTCCGCGACGGGCGATCCGCGCGCCTATCAAATCGCGCCCGACACCGTTTCCGTCAAAGTGAGCGGCCCTGAAAAGCTGATGAACCAATTGCAAGGCAATCAAATCCATCCGTTCGTTGATTTGACTGGCGCTGAATCCGCAAAAGGATTTCGCCTGTCCGTCAATGTCGCGCTCCCCAAAGGCGTGACGTTGGACGATGTTGACCCACCGTGGATCGGCGTGATGCAAAGGCACTGAAAAAATTTCATGAGTTCTCCAAAAAAGATTTTCGGAACCGACGGCGTTCGTGGAACAGCAAATGTCGAACCCGTCACCGCTGAAACCGCGCTCAAACTCGGGCGCGCCGCCGCGCACGTTTTCAAAAATCTGAGCAAACAGGCGCGCGGACGCGGCAAACACAAAATTGTCATCGGCAAAGACACGCGGCTTTCCGGCTATATGCTCGAAAACGCCATCTCATCGGGAATTCTTTCGATGGGCGTGGACGTTTTATTTATCGGCCCGCTGCCCACGCCCGGCGTCGCCTACATCACACGCAGCCTGCGCGCTGACGCGGGCATCGTCATCACCGCGTCGCACAATCCTTACGCTGACAATGGCCTCAAATTTTTCCGCGCGGACGGTTACAAATTGGACGACAAGATTGAAAACGAAATTGAAGAACTCGTTTTCAGCGGCGAGATTGAAAAAGTTCGACCGACCGCCGGGGAAATCGGCAAAGCTGTCCGCATTGACGACGCGCTCGGACGTTACATCGAATTTGCCAAATCCAGTTTCCCGAAAAATCTGACGCTCGAAAAATTGCGCGTCGTCGTGGATTGCGGCCATGGCGCGGCTTATAAATCCACGCCTTGCGTCCTGCGCGAACTCGGCGCGGAAGTCATTGTTTTCGGAAATCATCCCGACGGAAAAAACATCAACGAAAATTGCGGCTCGATGTTTCCCGAAACGCTTTGCCGCAAAGTCGTCGAGCATAAAGCGCATTTGGGGATCGCGCACGACGGCGACGCCGACCGCGTTTTGCTCTGCGATGAAAACGGCAAATTGATTGACGGCGACGACATCATGGCCATCGCCGCGCTCGACATGATGGCGCAAAAAACGTTGGCCGAGAAAACCCTCGTCTCGACCGTGATGAGCAATGCCGGACTCGAGGCCGCGATCAAAAATACGGGCGGAAAAATCATCCGCACCGGCGTCGGCGACAGGAATGTGATTGATGAAATGTTGAAGAACGGCTTCAACTTCGGCGGCGAGCAGAGCGGCCATTTGATTTTCCGCGATTTCGGCACGACCGGCGATGGCCTTGTCGCTGCGTTGCAAATTCTGCGCATCATGCGCGAGAAAAATGCGCCGCTGTCAAAATTGGCGAACTGCTGGACGCGATTTCCGCAACTCGTGACGAACGTAAAAGTGCGCGAGAAAATTCCGTTCGAGAAATTGGACGGCGTTTTGAAATTGGTTTCATCGGCGGAAACGGAATTGAAATCCGCCGGCGGACGCGTGCTGCTGCGTTATTCCGGCACGGAGCCGAAGGCGCGATTGCTGCTCGAAGGCCGCGCCGCAAAAGTTTTGGAAACTTGGTCAAAAAAAATCTGCGGCGCGATTCAGAAACAGATTGGCGCGTAAGTTGAAACCACGGATTACGCGGATTTTTTAAGTTCTCACGCAAAGGCGCAAAGACGCCAAGTTAAAATCTTTCTTTGCGAGCTTTGCGTCTTTGCGTGAGACAAATTAAATCGCCACGTCTTCCGGTCGCACTTCGAGGCATTCGTCCTGATCTTCCCAAATCGCGGCGGCGTAGGAATTCAAAAGTTTCGGCGCCAAATCTTTTCCAGCGCGCGAGAGTAATTGTTCCGCCTGCTCCGCTGCATTTTCGTAAGCCGCGTCGTAATTTCCGCCGCGCTTGCGCTGGCGGTCGTCCCAATGCGCGACGGCGTGGACCGACTCGTATTGTTGCGCCCACGATTCGATTTCGCCGCGAACGTCCGCGGGAATTTCATCGAACGGCACGAGCGTTTCGTTGCAATGCTGGCAGATCAAACCGCTCTCGCGCACGTCGCGCGTGAGCAGCGGCAGGAACGGCGCGCGACAGCACGGCGATTCCGCGTAAGCCGCCGGCGGCGTGACGAGCCGCTTGTGCCAGATTTGTTTTTCGTGCCCGATTTGCGCCGCGAGCCGATACGCGCCGACGAGCGGATGCGAGAGCCGCCATGCTTTGCCTTCGAGCTGGCCGAGCGTTTGCGCCAGCCAGCGCGCGAGCGTGAGGTCGTCGAAATCCGCGAACACGCGTCCGTATTCCTTCCACAAATTGTCCAGCGGCGAATCCGATTCAAATGCCATCGCAGCAGAATGGCGCGGCGAAAAAGTTTTGTCGAGCGGCGTTGCGCGAATCCGGCGAAGTGATTTTAATTTCACCGCAGAGGCGCAAAGGCGCGGAGAAAAAATGGCAGCTAACTCTGCGTCTCCGCGTCTCTGCGGTTAATATATTAAACCGTCTGCAAATGGTGGCTCTCCGCAAGGAGCTTGATTCGGTTTGGGTTTGGTTCTACAAAGATGTCGCGCCGACGGCGCTGTTCAAATGCGCGAATCTGGCGAAATAACATTTGACCGGAAATTATATTGGCAGAGACTCATCTTAAATAAGAATTCGACTATGAAAATACAGAACATTTTCGTGATTGTTGGTCTGTCGCTCCTTTCCGGCTGCGCCAATCCCGCTGATTTGGTAAAAAATTGGAAATGCCAATGGAGATGCCACATGGGAAACTTTGATCCACCAAATTTACACCAAGGTCAAAGTTTTAATACGCCTTATGGTGTCGATCAATCTGTTATTGACGATTACACAGCCTACGCACATTCGGTTTGGCCGAAAGGTCACGATTTTTTTATTTCTGAAGCTGATCTTTATGAAGACGAAACTGGTCAACATGCTGTCAAAATTGAACTTGAAGTAGATTTGCGACAATATGTTGAGTATTACCTTTTCTACGACAAAAACAACAAAAGAACAAAAGTGATGAAAGGTAAATCTTGGCATCAATTTCACATGTGATGTCGTGCTATTTCCTCGTCCGTTTTGATTTCCGATAGCTCACCGGCTTCGCTTCGGATTTCGTGCCGTCCATCATGTGTTTGAGTTCCTTGATCTGGTCGCGGAGCAGCGCGGCTTTTTCAAATTTCAAATCCTCGGCGGCCTTGAGCATTTCGGTCTCGAGTTCCTGGATCGTCGAGGTGATGTCAATGTCCGTGCTGCCTTCGCGCAAAACCAAATCGGCCTCTTTGCGGTCGGATTCGTAAGTCGCGAGGCTTTCTTCCACGGCGCGGACGACGCTGCGCGGCGTGATGTTGTGCGCGACGTTGTAGGCGATCTGTCTTTCGCGGCGATATTTGGTGACGGCGAGAAATTTCTGGATGCTTTGCGTCATCACGTCGGCGTAAAG
>DASQOZ010000103.1:0-9898 GCA_035644195.1 Candidatus Methylomirabilota bacterium
GCCACAATGTCCCATTGTTCTTTGGTCAATTCCATCCATAACCACCTACACATCAATGGCAAAAATCACAAGCCCTATTTATGAGATGCGCTCGAGAGATAATTTGTTCAGGTCTATTAGTTTGGTTGAATGTGCCATCACCAAGCTCACCATAAAGATTGTAACCCATCATCCAAAGGCTACCATTAGATTTCAAAAACATACTGTGATAATAGCCTGCGCTGATATTTGTCACGGTCGTAGCTGCTTGAACAGCGACAATTTGCAGAAGCAGTAGAATGACTGCGAAATATTGTTTTACATTCATCCGAATGAAAATGATCATTGATTTACCGGAATTGATTTGCAACAGAAAAAGTTTCAAATTTCCATCCTTGAACTTCGCCGTTTAATCCGTAAATTGTCCGCCGCTAAATTTGCGAATTTCGGAAGCAAGGTCATCGGAAATCTTCCACGCCCAAGCCGCTGCCTTCGATGATGCTTTTCAGCGTGCCGATGGGAATGGGTTTGCTGCCGTGCATGGCCACAATCACTTGTCGTCCGTTTTCATGACGCCATTTCTGATGGCTGCCGGATTGCGCGACCAGCACAAAGCCGTGCTTACGCAGAACTTTGATGACTTCCTTGGCGTTGCGAACTGGAAATCGCTGGCTCACGATACGGCGAGTTCCATCAGTTTCGCGCCTTTGTGCAGCTTGACGGGTGACGGTTCAAACCAAAGTTCCAAGGCTTCTTTCGCATTGGCGACGGCTTCTTCTTCCGTGTTTCCGGCGGAAGCGCAGCCGGGCAGTTCCGGGAAAACCGCAGACCAGCGATTTGTTTCCAAGTCATGTTCAACCAACAAGCGCAGTTTCATGTTAAGCAATTTATCATTTTCAAAAGTGAACGCAATTAACAAACTCCGTCCTTGAACTTCGCCGTTTAATCCGTAAATTCTCCGCCGCTAAATATGAATTACAAAATTTCGAAAGCTGCCGCGTCGCTCTCGCCGTCACTCACGCTTGCCATTGACGCGAAGGCCAAGGCGATGAAGGCTGCGGGCGAAGACGTCGTCGGTTTCGGCGCGGGTGAACCGGATTTCGACACGCCGCAACATATTAAAGATGCGTGTGCAAAGGCGCTCGCCGCCGGTTTCACGAAATACACGCCCAGCAGCGGCATTCCCGAATTGCGCGAAGCCATCGCCGAAAAATTTCAACGCGAGAACGGCCTCACTTACAAGCCGTCGCAGGTCATCGTCTCGAACGGCGGAAAACATTCGTGCTTCAATGTCATTTGCGCGACGTGCGAAGCGGGCGACGAAGTCATCATTCCCGCGCCGTATTGGTTGAGCTACCCGGAAATGGTCAAGCTCGCGGGCGCGAAGCCGGTGATTATCCAGACGAGCGACAAAACGGAATTCAAAGTCACGCCACAACAATTGCGCGCAGCCATCACGCCGAACACGCGGTTGTTCGTTTTGAATTCGCCGAGCAATCCGACCGGCTCGGTTTATACGCCCGAAGAAGTCAAAGCACTGGGCGACATTTGCGTCGAGAAAAACGTCCTCATCATGAGCGACGAAATTTACGAACATTTGCTTTACGACAACGCGAAGGTCAAAAGTGTCGCGAGTTTTTCACCGGCGCATTTTGAGCACACGATCATCGTCCACGGTTTTGCGAAAGCGTGGAGCATGACTGGCTGGCGTCTCGGATTTCTCGCCGCGCCGGAGCCGATTGCCAAGGCGATTGACGCCGTGCAATCGCACAGCACCAGCAATCCCTGTTCGTTCGCGCAAAAAGGCGGCGTCGCCGCGCTCACTGGACCGCAGGATCATTTGCCGAAATGGCTAGCGGAATTCGATAAACGCCGTCGCTTCGCGCACACGAAATTAAATTCCATTCCGGGAATTTCCTGCGTGAATGCGAAAGGCGCATTTTATCTGTTCCCGAACATTTCCAAAACCGGTCTCAAGTCCGCCGACTTTTGCGCGAAATTGTTGGAGGCGGAAAAAGTCGCGGCGGTTCCGGGAATCGCGTTCGGCGCGGACGATTACATCCGTTTGAGCTACGCGACCGGCATGGCGAACATCGAAAAAGGTCTGCAACGCATCGAGAAATTCTGCAAGACGCTGGTGAAATAATTGCAGTTAAATTGCCGCTGGCTCTGGTGACTTGCCAGACTGCATCATTTCGACATTGATTTCAGCCGCGCCGCTTCGGCATCCAGCCAGCCGGTCAATTCCTTGCGCCGGCTTTCTGTCAACCGCGCGTCGGCGTGGATATTGGTCTTGGTTTATTTCGAATCCCGCGTGTGAATGGCCGCTGATGCCCATCTTATCAAAAGGCGGAACCAAAATGGATTTCATGCATCTCAATTGAAACGACGGTATGAACAAAAAGCAAAACGATTCATGCCCGTCGAGAAACAACGCAACATAAAAAAACAAAAGGTGAATTATGGAAAATAAAAATAACATAATGTCCGAAGGCGCAATCGGCCGGCGGTCCTTTATAAAACGGTTGGGGATGGCGGGCGCAACAGCGGCATTGCCCGTTGGCGCTTTGTTGGGCAGCCAAACGAGCGCCAGCGCGGGCTTAAACTTCAACGGCAGACTCTTCAATGGCAGATTAAGCGCGGGTGACGCGGCAATTCTGCGGTTTCTGGCGGTGGCGGAAATTCTGGAGGCCGATCTTTGGCAGCAATACAACGAACTGGCCCTGGGCAACGAGTCCTATCAACTGGCCTTGAATATTCTGGATGGTGACGAGGCGACGTATGTCAATCTGAACACTCGCGATGAGATCAGCCACGCGGCTTTCATCAATGGTTATCTGCAGTCAAAGGGTCTCCAGGCAGTAAGCCTTGAACCGTTTCGCACGTTGCCCAGCAGTCAGGCGACGGGATCGAATAAGACCGCCAAACGGTTGACCAACTTGATGAATCTGACCGTGGACACAAGCTGGTATACCCGTTACCGGAGCGCGCTGAATCCTGATTTTGGCGCCCAGTTCCCGCAGTTGGTCAACCTGGTGAACGTGCCCGGCATTCCGAACAGCGATCTGCCGTCACCGTTTGATTCCAACGGGAACTTGGACCCCAACGGGTTTGAAATTCAATTCATTGGGAACGTTGCGGGCTTTCACTTCGCAACCGTCGAGGAAGGTGGTTCCAGCCTGTATCAATCAATGCTGCCCAAGGCGAACAGCCCGGAGGTTCTCCAAATCATCGGCGCCATCGGCGGGACCGAAATACAGCATTTCCAAACCTGGCAGGACAAGGCCGGCAATGCGCTCGAGGTGACGGATCTAAACGGCAATGTTCTGTTTCCGCAATTGCCGCTGGCCGGGGATCTGCCCAATCCTCCCGATGGGACGGATAACGCCGATCCAAACAGCACGAATCAAATCTTCCCGGCGCCGTGCGAGTTCATCGCCAAAGGTCTGCCTCCATGTTCAGTGATCCGGCCAATATCCACGAAGTTGGCAGGCGCGGTGGCGACCATCGCCTTTTTCACCGACATGGGACTGTTTATTGGACAAGATAGGGCATTCTTTAACTTTGTAATGACGCTCGCGGAAGAAGCCGATGCGGCCAGGCGCAATGCGTAAAAATGGGTGAATTTGGAGTGAGAGTTAACTGCCCGTGCGCCTTGATAAAAAGGCGCACGGGTGCAACTGGCCTTGCCTTGATTTGGTGAATAAAAACGTGAACAAAAGTTCACGCGTCCGTCACATTGCCGTAACACGCATGGATTAGCGTGTCTTGCCGTGAAAAAGATTCTCATCCTGACGGCTGGATTTGGCGACGGTCACAACGCCGCCGCACGCGCGTTGCGCGACGCGATTGAACTTGTGGATGAGGACGCGCGCGCCGAAATTCTGGATTTGTTCGCGGACAGTTACGGCGCATTCAACACGCTTGCCAGAAAAACTTACCTTGGGCTTGTCACTTACACGCCGAAACTTTGGGGTGGAATTTATTCGATGCTGGAAAATCCGTTCGTCGAAAAACAACTCGGTGGATTTACACGTTTGCAGAATACGCTCGAAAAAATTCTGGCCGAGACGCAACCTGATTGCGTCGTTTCCACTTATCCGGTCTACGGCCACGTCATCAAAAAAATTTACGCGAGCCATCACGAGCGGCCTTTCAAATTCATCACCGTTGTCACGGATTCAATCACGATCAACTCGGCATGGTTCAAGGCTCCGGCGGATTATTTTTGCGTGCCGAACGAAGCGAGCGCAGACGTTTTGCGCGCGGGCGGCATTACGGAAAAACAAATTCAAGTGCTTGGCTTTCCGGTCAGTCCCATTTTTGCGGAAAATCCAAATGAACTTTCATTGCCCGCCGGCAAAGAGCCGCGCCGCGTGCTTTACATCATCAACACCGGCAAGAAAAAAGCGGGCAAGGCGATTGACCGGTTGCTGGAAATTGACGACGTGCATTTGACGATCACTTGCGGACGCGATCCTGAACTGCGAGCGAAGTTGATCGAGCGCACGCAGGATTTTGGCGACCGCGTAAAAATTCTCGGCTGGACGAACCAGATGCCGGAATTGATGATGTCGCATCATCTCGTTATCAGCAAAGCCGGCGGCGCGACGGTGCAGGAAGCGATTGCCGCGCGTTGTCCGATGATTGTCAACCAGGTGATTCCCGGTCAGGAAGAAGGCAACGCAGAATTGATCCAGAAATTAAATCTCGGCGCAGTCGTCGAAAAAAACAAGGAGGTCGCCGAAGCCGTCGAGCTTGCCTTTGAAAAAAATGCGTCGCTTTGGACCCAATGGCGCAAAAATCTGGCGAAGGCCAGCAAGCCGGATGCCGCAAAGGACATCGCGGAATTGATTTTGGAGGATGCGGACGAAACCAATCCGCGCCGCAAATCCGTAAAACTTTTTGAAACAACTCCGGCGCGCGTCATGCGTCCAGAATTGCCCGCAAATGGAAATGGTGCCGCGCAAATGTTGCTCTGCGATTTTCACATCCACACGAATTATTCGGACGGAAAACTTTCCGTGCCGGAGATCATTGATTTCTACGGCGAGCGCGGCTTTGATTGCATTTGCATCACCGACCATTTGGCCGACCCGAAACGGCTGCTCGGAAAATTATCCGAGCTGGCGAACATGACTCTCGCGCAGGAGCAGATCGGCGAATACTTCGCTATCATCGAGCGCGAACGCCAGCGCGCGTGGCACCGCTATAAAATGCTCGTGATGACGGGAGTCGAATTCAACAAGGACGGCTACACGCGCAAAACTTCCGCGCATCTGCTCGGCATTGATTTGAAAGCACCGATTGACGCGTCGCTGGACATTCCAGAAATCATCGCGCGCATCCACGCGCAAGGCGCGCTCGCCGTCGCCTCGCATCCGCACATCATGAAAAGCGAATGGGGCAAGAACACGCTTTACCTTTGGGAAAACCAGGAAAAATTCGCGCCGTTGATTGATGCGTGGGAAATCGCGAATCGCAACAACATTTTCAACGACATCGGCCTCAAGCGACTGCCATTCATCGCCAACAGCGATTTTCACAAGCCGAAACATATTTACTCCTGGAAAACTTTAATCCACTGCGAAAAAGATTACGAAGCGATCAAAGATTGCGTCCGCCGCAACGAACACGTCGCCATCACGCTCTACCGTGATTTTGCAAACGCGCCGGAAAAAAATATGCGGCACGGTTTTGAAACGCCGAAAATTTTTCAGGAACGGCTACAGGTCGTGGGCGGTTAGGACAATTTTACTTTTGCCCCGCCGGCGCTTAAATCGCCGTGTGAATCTCCTTGAAGTGCTTCAACCATTTCGCGAATCCTTCGCGCGTCGGCTTTTTTGTGGCCGTGACTTTTCAACGGGTCGGTGCCGCCGGTAGATTCAATCAGGATGTCCGCCCAAATGATCCCGGTTTTGATATGCACCGATGCGATTTTGGCGATGCTAATGCTGATTTCATCCTTGCTGAACCAAGAGCGCTTATGCCGGACGACCGATTTATCAGTCACTTCGATGACGGTTGGAAATAGAAAATTTCCGCGCGTCCAACGACTAGCCTGAAACATTGCCGAAGGCATACGGCTAGATTGAACGAACAAAATCATTTCGGCAACTCGATTTGATTTTGCCGTCCCATCATTTTTGACATATCGTCGCGGAAATTAATGGCTGAACGTCCCATCATCATCGCCACGCGCGGCAGCGCGCTCGCACTCGCGCAGGCAAATCTCATCGCAGAAAAATGCCGCGAAGCATTTCCACGACTTCGCTTTGAACTGAAAATCATCAAAACGACTGGCGACAAATTGCAAAAATCATCGCTGGTTGAAGGCGGTTTGCCGAAAGGCCTATTCACGAAAGAACTCGAAGTGGCGCTGCTCAAAAATCAGGCCGACCTCGCGGTTCACAGCTTGAAAGATTTGCCGACGGAAATTCCCGCCGGTTTGATCCTTGCTGCGACGCCAAAACGCGAAAATGTCCGCGACGTTTTGATTTACCGCGACGCGGAATTTTTGAAAAAGCGCGCGGCAGAAAAATCGGATGATTGGTCGCCGGGTCAAAATGAATTACGCGGCTACAAATCTGGAATGACGTTACGCGATTTTCCGAAAGGCGCGACGATTGCCACGAGCAGCACACGCCGCAAAGAACAATTGCTCGCCGCGCGACCGGATTTCAAGATTGTCGAAATTCGTGGCAATGTGCCGACGCGAATGCAAAGAGTCGCCGAGCGCGGCGAATTGGATGCGACTGTTCTCGCGCTCGCGGGTTTGACGCGGCTGAATTTTCAAATCAAGCCGGTCGGAAAACTTCTCGGCGATGCCGTGCCGGACGGTTTGCTCGCGACAATTTTGGATTTGGACGTGATGCTTCCATGCGTTGGTCAGGGCGCGATCGGAATTGAAATTCGCGCGGATGACGAACGCATCGCGAAAATCTGCGAACGGCTGAATCATTTCAATACGTTTCATTGCGTGACGGCGGAGCGCGCATTTTTGCGCGCGATGGGCGGCGGCTGCCAAAGTCCGGTCGCGGCTTACGCGGAAATTACCGGCGATAAAATTTCCATGCGCGCCGTTTCATTTCGCGATGCGCAAGTCAAACGCGGCAGCGGAAAGCGTCCTATTTCAGAAGCTGCGGTTTTGGGTCAGGAAAGCGCGGAGCGACTGAAGTAAAGTAGGAGTCGAGGTCACGAGACTCATTCTTAAATTGAGACTCCTTACGTCGTCTCCTACGGAATTAACCTTGCCAAATGCGCGCACTATCGTAAAGTGTGCGGCCAATTTTCAAATTATGCACTTGAATGGATTTAGCATTTTTCTAGCGGACGCGGCGGCGGCTCCGGCATCGCCAGCAGCCCAACCACAAGGTTCACCGTTCGGCCTGATGGTCCCACTGGCGTTGTTTGTCGTCATGATTTATTTCCTGATGATTCGCCCGCAATCGCAGCAACGCAAGCAGCAGGCCAAACTGCTCGAAACTCTCAAGTCCGGCGACAAAATCGTCACCGCGAGCGGCATTGTGGGCAATGTCATTTCGGTGAAAGATAAAACGGTTTCAATCCGCTCGATGGATGCCAAAATGGAAGTCACCAAATCTTCGGTGACAGAAATCCTCGAACGCGGCGGCGATGAAAAACCTGTTTCCTGATTCGCCATGAATAATAACGATCGCTGGAAATTTTTTTTGGTGCTGGGACTTATCGGCTTGTCGCTGTATTGGACTTATCCGCCGACGTCGCGCGATTTGATTCAGGAATTTTCTAATCGCGCGGACAATCAGGATGCCACGTTTTCAAATATTCTTGCGCAGGCCGAATCGCTTCAAAAATCCGGCGCGAACAGCGAGTTCGCCAATTTGCGGGAAGCCATCGGCACGAATGACATCGAAAAGTATTTTGGCACAGTCAACGCATCAGATCCGACGACATTTATTTTGAACCAGATTCAGCGCGACGCTTCAGGCAAAATCAAACTCGGCCTGGATTTGCAAGGCGGCACGGCGTTCCTCGTCGAAATGGATACGAACGCGTTGAACGAAGTGGCGGTGAATGGAAACACAAACGGCGTCAATCAATCGCAAAACACTTCGGCGGCGATTTCGCAAGCGGTCGAAGTCTTGCGCAAACGCGTTGACCAATTCGGCGTGGCCGAGCCGGTAATTCAACCGGCGGGCGCAAATCAGATTTGGATTCAATTGCCGGGACTTTCGGAAGCGGAAAAAGAAAGCGCCGAAGTGCAAATCCAAAAAGCTGCGTATTTGGAATTTCGGCTGGTGCATGAGCGCAGCGGGGAAATCGTTGATCCTCAAACCGGGCAGATTCTTGAACCGATTCCGCCGGGCTACGTCGTGCTGAAACACGTTGAGCCGCCGCAAAATGGCAAACAGTCGCGCCCTGAAATCGTCGTCGTCAAAAAAACTGCTGAAAAAGATTTAGCCGGCGACATCACAACGAGCGCAATAATGTCGCGCGATGAAATGGGAAATCCCGACATCGTTTTTTCATTGAAAGACAGCGCGGCGAAAGCTTTCGCAAAAATGACTGCGGATTATACCGGCAGGCAAATGGCTATCGTGTTGGACGGTGAATTGCAATCTGCGCCAGTGATGCAAGTAGCTATTTTGGACGGTAACGTCCGCATTACCGGACATTACAGTGAAGAATCAGCGCAGCAACTTTCGCACGTCCTTCAAAATCCACTGCGCGCGCCGTTGAAAATCGCTTTCAAACGCAACGTTGACCCGACGCTTGGCAAAGACACGATTCGTCACGGCATTTATGCGTCCATCGCCGCCGTCGTTTTCGTTTCGCTGTTCATGCTGCTTTATTATCGCGTCGCCGGCCTCACGGCAAATGTCGCGCTCATCGTCAACATCATCATTTTGATGGGCGTCATGTGCAGCATCGGCACGACGCTGACGTTGCCGGGCATCGCGGGCATCGTGCTGACCATCGGCATGGCCGTGGATGCGAACGTGCTGATTTACGAACGTCTGCGCGAAGAAATCGCAAAAGGAAAATCGTTGCGCGGCGCGATCGCCGCCGGTTATGCGCGCGCGTTCGGGACGATTTTCGATTCGCACGTCACCACGCTCATTTCATCCGTCATTTTGATTTTCATGGGTACGGGCGAAATCAAAGGCTTCGGCGTCACGCTGACCATCGGTGTCGCCGCCAGCTTGTTCACCGCGCTGGTCGTGACGCGGTTGATTTTCAATTTCATGCTCGACCGCAACATTTTGAAAACGCTGTCAATGCTGCACGTCATCAAGAGCGCAAAATTGAATTTCATGAAAGTCGCCACGCCGCTGTTCATCCTTTCGTGGACGTTCATTATTCTTTCGCTCGGATTTGGTTTCACGCGCGGCGAAAAATTGTTCGGCGTGGATTTTCGCGGCGGCGACAGCACGACATTCAGCTTCGCGCAGAAATTGGACGTGGATAAAATCCGTTCTGCCGTAACACAAATCGGCGAGAAGGACGCGCAAATCCAATATCAAAAAGATATTTCCACCGGCACGGAAACATTGGGCGTGACGACTTCGAGCGGTTCGGGACCAAAAGTGCAGCAAACGCTGGAATCGCAATTTCCACAGGTGCAGTTCAAAGTCATCAACACATTGCAAATGGGCGCATCGGTCGGCAAAGACGTTCGCGATTCGGCGATCATTGCGTCATTTCTTGCGATGTTTGGCATTTTGGTTTACGTCGCGTTTCGTTATGAATTTTCATTCGCCGTCGCCGCCGTCATCGCCGTGTTTCACGACGTGCTGCTGGCGATCGGTGCTTATTGCATCGCCAACGCCATTTCCGGCCGTCAATTCAACGCCACGGTCGTCGCCGCCGTGCTGACCATCATCGGTTTTTCCATCAACGACAAAATCGTCATCTTCGACCGGATCCGCGAAGATTT
>DASQOZ010000104.1:0-15818 GCA_035644195.1 Candidatus Methylomirabilota bacterium
CGCCCGCGACCATCGGCCCGCACTTTGTCCGGCGGAAGAACCGCCGCCACAATGTCCCATTGTTCTTTGGTCAATTCCATCCATAACCACCTACACATCAATGGCAAAAATCACAAGCCCTATTTATGAGATGCGCTCTAGTATCACTCCACTGCCGCAAATAAAATTGTGGAATGAAATGTTGTTTCGTATTGCTCATGTTTTTCAACCGATAAAAAGCTAAACAAACTGTGTCATAAATAAATCAATTTTCATCTCCTCGCGCGACTCATTTGGACAATCTCATTTTCATTTGTTAATTTCTGCGGGATTTATGAGTTTGGAAAATAAAGAAGCCGCGCCCGCGCCAAGCGATTTCATCCGCGACATCGTCGCCCGGCACGTCGCGGAGAAAAAATATCCGCAGATTCACACGCGCTTTCCGCCGGAGCCGAACGGCTACCTGCACATCGGCCACGCGAAAAGCATTTGCCTGAACTTCGGCATCGCGCGCGAGTTCGGCGGCGTCTGCAACCTGCGCATGGACGACACGAATCCCGCGAAGGAAGACGTCGAGTATGTGGATTCGATCCAGGAAGACGTGAACTGGCTTATTTCCGGTTGGGCTGACAAAGAACTTGGTTTGAAAGAAAAAGGCAAGACGCCAGAGACAATTTCCGGCGATGGCAAACGCGATTTTTATTTTCCGGCAATAGTGGAACAGGCTTCCAGCCTGTCTCCGTTGGTCAAGCAAAGCAGTGACAGGCTGGAAGCCTGTCCCACTCTCGAACCATTTTACGCCTCGGACTATTTCGACCAAATTTACGATTACGCCGAGCAATTGATTGAACGCGGCAAAGCCTTTGTCTGCGATTTGTCGCCGGCTGACATGGAATTTTATCGCGGCGCGCCGGATCGTCCGGGAAAAGATTCGCCGTTCCGCAATCGCACGCCAGAAGAAAATCTCGATCTGTTTCGCCGGATGAAAAACGGCGAATTTCCCGACGGCGCGCGCACGCTCCGCGCAAAGATTGACATGGCGTCGTCGAACATCTGGCTGCGCGATCCGATTCTCTATCGCATCCGCCACGCCGAACATCATCACACCGGCGCGAAATGGAAAATTTATCCGATGTATGACTTCGCGCACGGCTTGAGCGATTACATCGAAGGCGTCACGCACAGCATCTGCACTTTGGAATTTGAAGTGCACCGTCCGCTTTACGATTGGATTCTCGAATCGCTCGGCCTGCCGCGCGCGTTGCCGAAGCAATATGAATTCGCGCGGCTCAATTTAAGTTACACCGTCTTGAGCAAGCGAAAATTGCTCCAGCTCGTTGAGGAAAAAATCGTCACCGGCTGGGACGATCCCCGAATGCCGACGATTTGCGGCATCCGTCGTCGCGGCGTCACGGCGGAAGCGTTGCGAAATTTTGCTTACAACATCGGCATCACGAAATACAACGGACTCACGGACGTTGCGGTTTTGGAACACGCCATCCGCGAAGACTTGAACAAATGCGCGCTGCGCCGTCTCGCCGTGCTGCGCCCAATCAAAGTTGTCATCACGAATTTTTCCGAAGGCAAAATCGAGGAACTCGACGCAATCAACAATCCCGAAGACGAAAGTGCGGGCAAAAGGAAGATTCCGTTCAGCCGCGAACTGTTCATCGAGCAGGATGATTTCAAAGAAGTTCCGCCGCCGAAATTTTTCCGGTTGAAACCCGGCGGCGAAGTGCGCTTGAAATACGCCTACATCATCAAGTGCGACGAAGTGGTGAAGGATGCGAGCGGCAACATCACCGAACTGCGCTGCACCGCCGACCTCGACAGCAAGAGTGGCGGCGCGACTTCCGCGCGCAAGGTCAAGGGCACGATTCATTGGGTGAGCGCCGCGCACGCGATTGACGCCGAGGTGCGCCTTTACGACCGATTGTTCACCGAAGCCGAGCCGGAAAAGGACGGACGCGATTTCAAATCCGTCCTCAACCCGCGCTCGCTCGAAGTCATCACCGCCAAGCTTGAACCGAGTTTGAAAGATGCGAAACCGGAACTGCGCTATCAATTCGAGCGCATTGGCTATTTTACTCTTGATAAGGATAACATAAACGGCAAGCTCGTCTTTAATCGCACAATTACTTTGAAAGACACTTGGGCGAAAGAAGTTCAAAAAGTATAAACTCAATCACAAGCCGAGGATAATCATACCTTCGGAGTTGTTGCGGCAGGTTGGGTCATTTTGAAATTCAAAATGCCTGACGACACGTTCAAAGAATTTGTGTTCGACCAGTTGGGCGGGTTGCCGGAGTTGCGCGCGGGTCGTTTTAGGCTGTTGATGGGTTTCCTTTGTCCTTAACTGTCACTTTTTGACCATCCAAGAGTTGGTGGAGGCTTGTCAGCCCCGAAAAATGCCGTTTTTTGTCAAAAATGGGGTGAATTAAGGCTAATTCACGTCTAGCAATGATTAATTGGCGTCTAGCAATCGTTGAATGAGTCCAAGCAATCGTTGCGTGAGGCCACCCAACCGTTGAATGAAGCCGCGCAATGATTGATGGAGGCTGTAAAATCGTTGAGTGAGGTTAGGGAATCATTCTGTGAAGTCACACAATCATTCTGTGACGTCGCGCAGTTGTTGGGCAGGGCCACGCAATCGTTGAGGGAGATCAAAGAATCATTCCGCGACGTCGCGCAATCGCTGTGCAAGGTTGGGTGATGGTCGCGCGGTCTTGTCCAGCCGCTCGCCGCGATTTATATTCGCGTCATGCCCGCCGACTCGTTCAAAGAATTTGTGCCCGAACAGTTGGGCGCGTTGCCGGAGTTGCGCGCGCGGGCGCAGCATTAATCAATTTCCGGTTTTCAATTCAGCTTCGAGTTCGGCGATGCGCTGGCGCAACGGCTTGACGGATTCTTCCACTTCGACGGCAGTATAACGGGGCGTGATGTATTTCGGGCAGTTCCAATCGAACGAAACCACATCAATCAAAAACACGCGCTCGACAATGCGTTGCACGTCGGGCGCGGCAAACTTGGCGACCAGCTCGGGATGTTGCCGCGCGTCCTCGACGCGCGCGTCGCCGAGAATCTTCAGTCGCGTGCGTTGCGGATAATCCATCAGGAACAGGCACACGCGGCCGTTCACGGCAAGATTGCCGGTGGAGAGCATCTGACGGTTGCCTTTGTAATCGGCGAACGCGAGCGTCGTCGGATTGATGACGATGAGAAAGCCCGGCTGGCCGCCGCGATGCTGCACATACGGCCAGTCGGATTCGCTCACCGTCGCCATGTAGAAACTGTCGCGTGACTGGATGAATTGCATTTCGTCGTCAGTAAGCGCATCACACTTTGCGCCACCGGGCATCTGCTGTGAACGGCCAAAATAATGTTCCTGCGCCTTGGCGACAGACGGCGTCACGAGCAGTTCGAGAAATTTTTCGGCCATAAAGTTTTGGTCGTGATTTTTGTGGTTTGTAGAACCCCCTTTCCCCATCCGATGGGGAAAGGGTGGCCAAGGACCGGATGAGGGGGCAACGTATTAAAATACCAGGGTCTGCCAGCCTTCGGCAACGTAACGCCGGATATTGGCCGCGCCGGGCGTTCCCGGAAGCGCTTGGTCTTTGATGAGCAGCAAGCCGCACGCTTCGACGCTCTTCGTCGCACCAAACACCGCTGCACAAGCGCACGACGCGCCTTTGACCGTTTCACGCACGGTGTTGTAAAGGCCGTTGGCTGGATGCGAGATTTTGGTGAGTTCCTCCGGCCAGCGAGTGCCTGCACCATTGAAGACGATTTCCACTTCGTCACCGGACTGCAACGCTTCATGCGCGGTGGCGAGGGCGTTTAATGCGCGACCGAGCGCTTCTTCGCCGGCTTTGGGGTCGGACAGGATGATGATGGCTATTTTCATGTTCGTTTTAATTTTGATTTTATTTAACTTGCCGTAACCTGATTGGCGACGACGTTTGAAACAATGTCCTGCTTTTATGAAACTGAAAAGCGGGCACAAATTCGGAGGATGCTCACAAATTGGTGTAAATTTATGACTGCAAGCGATAAAAAATTTCTGAAAATAATGCCCAAACTTAACTCCGGGCGCGTGGATATGCTGCTCGAAGATGTTCTTGGCTGCCGCTGGACGTTCAGCGTGCTGCGCGCGGTATCCAAAGGCGTGCGCCGTCCCGGTGCGCTGGAGCGTCACATCGAAGGCATCAGCACGAAAGTCCTGGGCGACCGGCTGAAACAGTTTACGCGCGCGGGAATTTTTGAGCGGATGGTATTCCCGGAGATTCCGCCGCGCGTCGAGTATCGGCTTTCAAACTTCGGGAAGAAATTCCTGCGCCTGCTCAAGGAAGCGGAGAAATTGCAATTAGAATTGAACGGCAAGTAACACGGACTTTTCTCGGCGCTGCCAATCATGCCCGACGACACGTTCAAAGAATTTGTGCCCGACCAGTTGGGCGCGTTGCCGGAGTTGCGCGCGCGGGCGATGTTCGGCGCGCATGGCCTTTATGCCGGCGACAGATTCTTCGGGATTCTGGACGAGGGGCGGTTGTTCTTCAAAACGGACGCGGTGAGCGCGGCGGATTACACGGCGCGCGGCATGGGCGCGTTCACTTACGAGTCGAAGGGCAAGGTGCTGACGATGGCGTATCACGAAGTGCCGCCGGATGTGCTGGAAAATGCGCCGGAACTGATCGAGTGGGCGCGGCGGGCGATACAGATTGCTGCAATCAAACCAAAAACAAAGAAGAAGTCGGTGAGGCGAGGCTCCTGACGAGCCGGTGCTTGCGCACGGCCACCATTTTTATTTTAGGCTCGCGAGGACGCTCGCCCCACCAGTTGTTCTTTAATTTGGTCGTCGCAAAATTCCGGTGACGCTCTGCCAGAATGTTGCTGATGGAAAAATTATTTCAGTAATAATAATTTCGAGGAATAAAAACATTCTGCTGCATATTGATTTGAGGCGGTGGCTTCATGGCCTGAATCATAGCTGCATCTGCGGCTTTCTCTCTGGCGGCGGCTTCCCTTTGTTTTGCCAGCACTAATTGGGCATCTACGCGCTGGCTTTCTTCAATTCTTCGCTGATGCAACCCTTCGTCAATCCTTTGATTGTCGGCTTGGCTCGCAACGGCCTCAATAATTCCAAGCTGATTCCTCAATTCGACCATTCCTTGTTGTTGCCTGATTTGAAATTCCATCGCAGCTTGCGGGCTGTAATGATATTTCTCCTTCAAGGCGTTCGACAAATCATCGAATTGTAATTTCGAAATCAAAAGGGCTTTAGTTGAATTGGTGTAAGAAATCGCTAGGCCGTCAGGATCAGATTTAAGAATTTTCACGCCGCGATAAATCGTGCCGTTTTGCGTCGTGATTTGTCCTTCCGGGTCTGCGTCCAAAATTGGCATTTTGTTCAAACCGCTTAACGCCTGAAATTCATTTGAGAACACATTTTCAGTCAAAAGCAATTGCGGAAATTTATTTCCAATCGCCACAACCAGCCGTTCATCAGTCAGATTTGTTAGCTGCGGATATTCGCGCCGACCTGACTCGCGGCTCAACTTCTTATATCGAACGAACCAACCTGACTTTGAGAAACTTAAGTCGTCGCTTCACACGCTGCACTTTGGGCTTTTCAAGAAAGCTGCTCAATTTGAGATTCGCCGTCTCACTTTTTATGTGGAGCTTCAATTTCGCCAAGAAACACAGCACAATTAACACAACTCCGGCCATTGCCATAGGGCTTTGTTCTGATATAATGAGCGTTTTTGACCTTTGGAATTATTGGCAATAAATGCAATCCAGTGGAGGGTCACCAAAATTCCTGAAAAAATTTCTTGCGTTGGAGCTTCCGGTTGCTAGACTTCGCGCCCGCTTTGGAAAGCCCGAGCGGAATTTAGTTTAACCATTAACAGACAATTGTTCTTTGTATGGCTGCACAACGCATAAGAATTCGACTTAAGGCTTATGACCATCGCGTCATAGACCAGTCCGCGCGCGAAATCGCGGACACCGTCAAACGCACCGGCGCTCGCGTGGCCGGCCCAATCCCGCTGCCGACCCGTGTGGAGCGTTTCACCGTGCAACGTTCGCCGCACGCGGATAAAAAATCGCAGGAAACTTTCGAGCAACGCACGCACAAGCGGCTGATTGACATTCTCGACCCCACTTCCAAGACCGTGGACGAATTGAAAAAGCTCAATTTGCCCGCCGGCGTGGACATCACGATTAAAATCTGATGCGGCATAACCATTTAACTTTTTAACGATTAATTTTATGCCACTTGGACTTTTAGGAAAAAAACTCGGACACACGCGCGTCTACGATTCGCGCGGCAACGTCATGGCCGTCACGGTCGTGCTCGCCGGACCGAATCGCGTGTTGCAGGTCAAATCGCAGGCGGGCAAGGACGGTTACAACGCCGTCCAACTCGGCTTCGACGATCAAAAGGAACAGCGCCTGACGAAACCGTTGCTCGGCCACATCAAAAAACAAAATGGCGCGGCGGTCAAACGCATCAAAGAATTTCGTGATTTCTCCAAAGATGTGAAGCCTGGCGACATCGTTGGCCCGACACTGTTTGCGCCCGGCGATTTCATTGACGCGATTGGTGTTGTGAAGGGCCGCGGCTTTGAAGGTGTTGTGAAGCGCCATCGGATGGCTGGTGGTGATTCAACGCACGGCGCGAAAGGCTGGCATCGTCGCGGCGGAGCGATTGGTCAGCGTCTTTTCCCCGGCACGGTCATGCGCGGCATGAAGATGCCCGGTCACATGGGACAAGTTCAGCGCACGACGCAGAATCTGGAAGTCGTCCAAGTGCGCGAGGCGGATAATTTACTTTTGATCAAAGGCTCGATTCCCGGCGCGGAAGGCGATTACGTCATCATTCGCGAATCGAAGAAACGTCCGAAGGGCTGGAAACCGCCGGTCAGCGCCGCGCCGATGAAGCGCAAGGCCGCCGATAAAAAAGCCGAGGCGAAACCCGCTGAAGCCAAGAAATAATTCAGGCCATGAAAATTGCCATTAAAAATATCGAAGGAAAAAATCAGGGCGAACTCGAAGTGAAGTTCCCGATGATTGAAAACGGTCGCGGCACACAGGCTGTCCACGATGTCGTCGTCGCCTATCGCGCGGCACAGCGCAGTGGAACGGCTTGCACAAAAAATGTCGGCGAAGTCGCCGGTTCAAATAAAAAGCCGTGGAAACAAAAAGGCACGGGCCGTGCGCGCGCCGGTTCGTTTCAATCCCCATTGTGGCCGGGCGGCGGCGTGGTTTTTGGTCCGCGTCCGCGCGATTTCAGCAAAAAAGTTTCCAAAAAAACCAAGCAACTTGCGCTGCGCAAAGCGTTGAGCGAACGGCTCAAGGCCGGCGACGTTGTGGTTGTTGACGATTTGAAATTGGAGTCGGCGAAGACAAGGGATTTTATCGGCGTCATTTCCAAATTGGAATTGAAAGGCACGACGCTGGTCATTTCATCCGGCATTGATAAAAATTTGACGCTCGCATCGCGCAACCTTGAAAAAGTCACGCTGACGACGAGCGATTCGCTCAACACTTACGACGTGCTTCGTCCGGACAAATTGCTGTTCACGAAGAGCGCGTTTGAAAAAGTCGAGGCCCGGCTTGCCAACGATTAATTATTAAACCATGAACGCTTTTGAAGTCATCAAGACCGTCCGCCTGACGGAAAAAGGCACACGACAGGGTGAGAAGTATAATCAATATACCGTCGTCGCCGATCGTCTCGCGACCAAGCCGCAAATCCGGCAGGCCGTGCAGGAATTGTTCAAGGTCAAGGTCGTCAAGGTCAACACAATGAATGTGCGCGGCAAAGCCCGCCGCAAGCGCACATTAGCAGCCGGCCAGACGCCGAGCTGGAAAAAAGCGATTGTCACTTTGAAGGAAGGCGACAAGATTGTTTTGACCTAGGAAATTTTGAAATTTATAAGCGCGAGGTGAATTCACTTCGCGTTTTTTTATTTCGTCCGGCTAAAATCGTTCCACGAACGGATTTGACTTCGTGCTGCGCCGCGTTTAACTAATCGGTATGAAATTGTCTGTCCCATTGATTTTGTTGTCCGGTCTTTTGATGGCCGGTTGTGCTTCGGATAATTCCAATAATTTTTCTTCCGTGCCGCCGCCGTCCGGCCAGCCTAGCATTGCAACCGCAGGCGCGCCACAATCACCGAAACAGCAACCTGTGCCAAAACCACAGCCCAAGCCCGAAGCGCAGCCGCAACCAAAACCGACGCAATCGCAATCCATTGTCACGCCGGACACATCGCTCGCGGGGAAAGTCGTCAAATACAATTCTGTCGGCCGTTTTGTGGTGTTGAGTTTTTCGGCCAGCCAAATGCCGAAGACGGATCAAACTCTTTTCGTTTATCGCGGCGGCTTGAAAACGGGTGAGGTTAAAATCAGCGGCGAGCAGCGCGATAATTATATTGTTGCCGACCTCATCAATGGCGAAGCGCAACCCGGCGATGACGTGCGTGATCGGTAATCGAAGAATTTCACCGGCGCATTGTTTTAATTGAAAATTTTAGTTTCGCTTGCTTCCTGAATTTTTTAATTTGATTCCGTGACTGTTCAAACATTCAAACGCGAAATCGCCGCGGCGACAAAGGCTTACGATAAATATGTCGTCTGCATCAACAAGACGCCGGAAGATTTTGGCGTGTCGTTGACATCGCTGATGGACAAGGCGATCAAGGCATACGCAAATCGCGGGCCGGGAATGCGCCACGGCATTGCGCTCGACAAACAGGTGACGATCATTTTGAGCGAGAGCGGGCAAACGCGCCCGCTGTGCGGAATTTATTTCAACCTTCATTCGCCTTACCAAAAAGATGCGCCGCCGAAAACGGTCGCTGCATTGAGCGAAAAATCGTGACAGCAGGGGCGGTAAAATTGCAATTGCGGTAAAAGTTGGGCCGCGGAAAAAATCAGAGATGTCCTGAATTCAATTCGCCGCTTGCGCAAAAACGCGGATGCCTCAAAATGCAAATGTAAAAAACGAAGGCATGAACCGCCCTGAAAAAATCCTTAAAGCCGCCGCTTTTGTTTCGATGCTGGCATTCGCGGCCCTGCTGCGCGCGCAATCGCCGCTTCATCTCACAGAGGCAAATTATGATGAATCCAAGGCCGGCACGTTCACTCTGCCCGACCCTTTGCTTTTGGCAAACGGCGCGACGGTGCAGGATTCCAACGACTGGACGGACAATCGCCGGCCTCAAATTTTGAAACTTTACGAAGGTTACATTTACGGCAGCAGTCCAAAATGGCGCAACATGATTGACAAAGTGTGGGACGCGGACGCGAACGCGTTCGGCGGCAAAGCGCTTCGCAAACAAATCAATCTGGAATTTTACAATTACAATCACGCGGGCAACAACAACCCGACAAACAACCTCGTTTTTCATGTTTTGCTTTACACGCCGGCAGCCGCGACCAATCGTGTGCCGGTTTTTCTTTGCCTTTCATTTTCGCCGAACTATTCGGCGGTGAATGACACAAATGTCGCGGTTTATCCGGTGTGGAATCATAAAACCGACACGTTGGAAATGCCGACAAATATACAACGCGGCCTGTCAAAAATTTGGCCGATAGAGAAAATCATCGGACGCGGCTATGGCATCGCGTTGGTGGATTACAACGACATTGAACCCGATCTGCCGGACGGTTCCGGCATCCTGCACGGCGTCCGTTCCCTTTATTTCAAGCCGGGTCAAACCAATACCGACGCAGATGAATGGGGCGCAATTTCCGCGTGGGCGTGGGGCGCGAGCCGCGTGATGGATTATCTGGAAATAGACCGGGCGGTGGACGCGCACCGGGTTATCATGGTCGGACATTCGCGCCTGGGCAAAACAGCTTTGTGGGCCGGGGCGGAAGACCCGCGTTTTGCGATGGTCATCGCCAGTTGTTCCGGCGAAATGGGCGCGGCATTGGCGCGGCGTGATCACGGCGAAACCGTGACCAGCATGTGCAAAAATTTTCCCTATCAATTTTGCCCGAACTTTCTCGATTACAGCAACAACATCGGCGACCTGCCGGTGGATTCGCATATGCTCATTTCGCTCATCGCTCCGCGTCCGCTGTTTTTGAACACCGGAAGCGAAGACCGCTGGAGCGACCCGCGCGGTGAATTTGAAGCCGCCATCGCCGCCGCGCCGGTTTATCGGCTCTTCGGCAAAGAAAGCGTTGCGACCAATCTGCCGCCCGATGTTTCAACCAACGGCAGCGGCTCGCTGCTTAAATCGAGCGTTCTTGAAACTTACAAAATGCCGCCGCCGGATGCGCCCGTCATGCGCGACGTCGGTTTTCAAATTCATAGAGGCGGGCATGATGTTTTGCCGGAAGATTGGGACGACTTTTTGGACTTCGCCGATCTGCATTTTTACGGAAAACAGCCGGTGCAATAATTGCGGTGATTGAAAAATCAAAGAGCGCGAACGTTTCCGTCCGCGCTCTTTTTATCCCCACGAAAAGGTTCCAGCGATTGCTAGAACCAAAACCTTATTCCAACCCCGCCGGTAATTTCGCCATGCAGGTCGGGTGCGACATCAAGAGCAGGCCCGATTTCCGCAAAGACATCCAGCGGCAGGTTGTCGAACATATAGGACACACCCACAGGCACGCGGATGCCGACATTGTCATCTCTTCCATCGTCGCGAAATCGGACCAGTCCGCCGACACCGAAATAGAGCGGCAATTTGCCCTGTGGAACGTCAAAGAGATCGAATTTGTGCCACAGCACGTCGCCGTGCATATACAAAGTGGAATGATCGTGCGCCGACCACCCAAATGCGCCGTCCACGGCAACCAGATCGTTGAGCCAATATTTTAACGACGCGCCGGTGGGTTCGCCGATGATGAGACCGGCGCCGAAGCGATGTTCCATCGGCGCGGATGCCGGAGGATAGGCCGTGTAAGTTGGTTGTGTGGCAACAGGGGTTGAACGTTGAGCGACCGTGGCGGTTGCGACAGTTGGTGTGGAAGACGCATCCGCTGGTGCGACGACGACGTTCGATGAGGTCGGAAGCACCGCTGCATCGGCAACTGTGTTGGAACTTTGCATTTCGTTCGTCGGCGCTGAAACCATGTTGCTTGAGTTTGCTGCATCCTGTGCGAATGCGCCGATTCCCGAAACCAATGCCAATAAAGTGGCGAGTATGGCTTTTTTCATAAAACTCCTTTTGTCATTGCTGCGAAAGCTAACACGCGGACGCATAACTGGAATGGGGTTTTAACCCTATACGCTGCTTAATCCGTCGGACGAGATTTTCGCGAGCCGAATCGCCGCCAACATTTTCGTCATTGAAATTTTCCGCCGACCTTCTAAATTGCCTCGCATGGATTCGCAATTGTCTCAATACATTCCGGTTCTCATATTGCTCCTTGCCGCTGTCGGCTTCGCGGCTGGCGTGCTGACGATTTCCGTCCTGGTTGGTTTTCGCAGCAAACACACCAAGGCCAAAGACACCGCCTACGAGTGCGGCAAAGACCCGATTGGCGAAGGCGGATCGCGCTTCTCCGTGAAATTTTATCTCGTCGCAATGCTGTTCATCCTGTTCGACATCGAAGTCGTGTTCATGTATCCGTGGGCCGTCGTCTATCGTGAGATGCTCGCCGATCATGCCACGCGCAATCTTGTTCTCGGTTCAATGATTTCGTTCCTCGTGATTTTATTCGTCGGCTACCTTTACGCGCTCAAGAAAAAAGCGTTCGATTGGAAGTCTTAATCCACCGCAGAGACGCCGAGGCGCGGAGTTTCAGAAAATAAAATTGAATTCGTCTTTGCGCCTCTGCGGTTAAATTTTTATGACCTCAATTAAATTCGGCACCTCCGGCTGGCGCGAAATCATCGCGCAGGATTTTACATTTGAAAATGTCCGGCTCGCGACGCAAGGCATCGCGGATTTTTTGAAATCGGAAATTTCAAATCCGAAATCCGAAATCCAAAATCGCAAATCCGTCATCGTCGGCCACGACACGCGATTTCTCGCGCGCGAATTTGCGCTGGCCGCTTGCGAAGTTCTCGCCGCAAATGGACTTGAGCCGTTGCTCTGCGACCGCGACACACCGACTCCAGTGATCGCCTATGCAATTCGTCATCGCAAAGCGCTCGGTGGAATCAACATGACCGCCAGCCATAATCCTGCGGAGTATCAAGGCTTGAAATTTTCCACCAGCAATGGCGCGCCCGCCACGCCCGAAGTCACAAAACAAATCGAAACGAACATCGCGAAGCTGCAATCGGAAAATTTTTCGTTCAAAGGCGCGGTCATCGGCACTTACAATTGCAAAACTTTTAATCCGCAGCCGGATTATTTCAAGCAATTGCACAAGCTCATCGAATTTTCCATTCTCAAAAAAGCGAAACTCAAAGTCGCCGTGGATTTGAGCTATGGCACTGCGCACGGTTATCTCGATAAATTGCTCGAAAGCGTTGGCGCGAAAATCACGTTGTTTCATAACGAATTGAATCCGCTGTTCGGCGGGCATCATCCCGAACCAAACGCCGAAAATATGCGCGACGTCAGCAAATTCGTCCGCAGTGGCAAGGCGCATCTCGGTCTCGGCACCGACGGCGACGCCGACCGTTTTGGAATTGTTGACCGCGACGGCACATGGCTCACGCCGAATCAAATCCTTGCGCTCGCGCTTTATCATTTGAAAAAAAATCGCGGCTGGACCGGCGCCGTCGTGCGCACCGTGCCGACGAGCCATCAGGTGGATGCCGTCGCCGAATTGCTCGGCGTGAAAGTTTATGAAACGCCCGTCGGCTTCAAATACATCGGCGCGCTCATGGAAAGCGAGCCCATCATCGTCGGCGGCGAGGAATCCGGCGGCTTGAGCGTCAAAGGCCACGTGCCGGAAAAAGACGGCATCCTCGCGTGCCTGCTCATGGCCGAACTCGTCGCGACCGAAAAAAAATCGCTCGGTCAAATCCTCAAGGAACTTTCCAAACAGATCGGCGAATTTTACACAGACAGAATCAATGTCAGTTTCGCGCCGGAAAAAAAAGACGCGCTGCTCGCCAAACTCGGCAGTGGATTAAAAAGCATTGGTTCGTTCAAAGTGGAAAAATTCATCACAACTGACGGATTCAAATTTCTCCTGCCAAACAACGAGTGGGTCGCCTTCCGCGCCAGCGGCACCGAACCGCTCATCCGCTGCTACATCGAAGCCAAGTCCAAAGCGAACCTGAAAAAACTCCAAGCCGCCTGCCGCGAAGTGTTGGCGGTGTAACATCATTAGTCGCCGGCCGTTCAATTTATGTAGCCCACATAGAAAATTGTCTCGGTGCGTGGGTCAACCAAGCTATACACATAGTGTCCAAGGTGCGCTTTGGTAGATTGAGAGAATTTCATCATAGTTTTCCGATTTATTTTATTCTGATGAAACGAAACTATTACTTCCAGCTTTCGCGGCGCAATAGAAAATTGAAGAAATTACGCCGCAGATTTTTTCGGATTGAACAGTTTTGCCGCATCCGCGTGTGCGAACACCACGTCCGGGTCGCGTTGCAAAGCGTCGAAATAATGGCGCGCAAAGCCTTCGCTGGCTTCCGATGCGATGAGCAATGCGCTGCTTTCCTTCACCAGTGCGTCCACTTTGCCGGCGGTCAACGGCTCTTTTTCGTCGAGTGCTTCGTCCATCGAAACGATAAGTTGCGACAGCGGATGCAACCATGCAAACCACGGATCGTTCATGACCAGATTCAGAAACTGATTCGACGATGGGATTTTGCCGAACGTCTTTTCATAAGTCGCGCGTTCGGAATCCACGAGAGTCTTGTGCAATTTAAGCAGCGAGTCGCGGACTTGCTGCAAGCGTTCGTGGATTTCATCGGATTTCAAATGCGTTTCCATGAAAACATTTTACACCAATTGAGCCGAAATGGAAATTTGCTGCGGCGGTCTGTGACCGCCGTGTTCGACGCTCATAGAGCGCCGCTACAATTCATAAATACGGCGAAAACAATCTGGCAATCGCGTCGCGCAATTTCGCGGGCAATGAACGGCCGTCAACTTCGGCCAAAGTGATTTCGCGCGCAGAGGAAATTTTTTTCTGGATCAGCTTTTCCATTTCGTCGGCAAATTTGCGTCCGTAGCATTCGACGTTCAATTCAAAATTCAGCCGCAGGCTGCGCGCATCCCAATTTGCGGAACCGAGAAAAACCCAATGGCCGTCCACAATCATGAGTTTGGAATGGTCGAAGGGCGGGGGAGTCAGCCAGATGCGGCAGCCGCGCTCCAGCACCTGCCACCACATCGCGCGCGACGCCCAATGCACGAACGGCAGATTATTTTTCGCGGGTAGAATGATGTCCACGCGCACGCCGCGAAGCGACGCAAGATTCAACGCCGTCGTCAGCGCGATGTCCGGCAAGAAATACGGCGTGAGAATTTGAATCGAAGTTTGCGCATCGGCGAGCGCGGCCAAAAGTGTCAGCCGTAATTTGTCGTAGTCGGCGTCCGGTCCATCGGTGATGGCGCGGGCGATGACGTTTCCACTTTCGGCCAGCGGCGGAAACCACAATTCACCTTCAAGAATTTCTTTGGCGCAAAAAAACCAGTCGCTCGCGAAGGCTTCCTGCAATTGCGCCACGACGGGGCCAACGATGCGAAATTGCAAATCCCGAACCGGACTTTTCGGTTTGTCCGCAAGCACGTTTCCGTGGCGAATGTTGATGCCGCCGGTGAAGGCAATTTTTCCGTCAATGACAAGCGCTTTGCGGTGATTGCGAAGATTGATTGTTGCCACGCGCCACGGTGTCAGCAGCGATGCCGGCAAAAATTTTGCGAACGGAATTTTCGCATGGCGCAATTTGTAAGTGATGGGCGGCCACGAGTAGCGCGTTCCGGCGGCGTCCACAAGCACGCGGACTTCCACGCCGCGTTTGACCGCGTGTTCGAGTGCGGCGACAAATTTTTTTCCGCTGGCATCGTTGTCGAAAATGTAGGTGCAAAGTGAAATTGATTTTTTCGCGGATTCAATCGCGTCGAGCATCGCGGGAAATGCTTCGTCGCCGTTGACGAGCGGTTGAATTTCATTTCCGGAGGTCAGCGGACGTTGGACGACGCGTTGCACGACCGATGCGAGCATTTGCAAATGTTCGGCTTCGAGTTGCGGAGATTTGAAATTTTCAGAAACTGCGTCACGCGAAGTTTTCATTCCCAGCGAAACGGCGCGGCGACGAATGCGATTGACGCCGAGTGCGAGATATAGAATCGAGCCGAACAGCGGCAGAAACCAAATGAGACCGAGCCAAAGTGTTGCGGCGCGCGAATCGCGTTTGTGAAGCAGCGCGTGGATTGAAGCGAGCAGCGCGGCGAGAAAATCAAAGCCTGCGGCGATGTGCGGCCAGAATTGTGAAATTTTGTCGAGCCAGTTCAATCCACAAGGAGTTTCAGCAGAAATTCTGCCGCGCGCAAGTTTTGGAAATTTAGAATTGGCGACCCTACCGGGAATCGAACCCGGGCTACTGCCGTGAAAGGGCAGTGTCCTAACCGCTAGACGATAGGGTCGTCAAGAGCGGGGAAATATAATCAATAAAAGTCCGCTGTCACGCAAATTTACAGGGACAATAAAAACGCGCCGACTTTCGTAGGCGCGTTTTTTTGAAATGTAGGAGACGACGTAAGAAGTCTCCGCTTTTTATTTTGAGCCTCGTCACCTCGGCTCCCACGATTGAAACTAGAGCGTATCTCATAAATGTCTCAAGAGGATGATTACCGCCGCCAAATGAACAAACCCTTGAAAATTCTCCGCGTGGTATTCATAACGGACCACCAGCCGTCGGAAGCTGAAGAGCCAGGCGAAGAGCCGCTCAATTT
>DASQOZ010000105.1:0-13194 GCA_035644195.1 Candidatus Methylomirabilota bacterium
TATACAGACGCTTAACACCGTTGACAGCGGTAAATGATCCGCAGATGACAATCCGCCCGTCTTTCTGAACGGCAATATCCATTACAGGACGCCAAGGCAACGAACTGGTAATCTCACAATGAAAACTGTGGTCAATCTGCCCGTCCTCATTCAACCGAACCAGACCGGGAAAATCCTCTCCGTTCATTTTGCCAAAACCACCAGCCACCAGAAACTTTCCATCCTTTAGCCGTTTAATGGTCATACTACCGCGCCTGTCGGCTTCATATCGGTTGGTGAAACTGAAATCAGGCTCCCAATTTTTGTCAAAGCGTATGAAACGTCCGGGAGCAATCATGCTGCCGTTAACAAATTTGTCACGGATGCCAAGAATCGCGCCGCCATCCAGCAATCGCACCCCGACGCGGCAAAGTTCAAACGGAACTTTGCCGAAAAATGCTTTAAAAACTGTCGTCGCATTTGTCCCCGACCAATCCCCGCAAAATCCATCGTTCTGCAGCATATAATTCAAATCCAATTGAGATGGCAACGCGGACGACGAAACATACGAAGCCGACGGAATTAATCTGCCTGTGGAATCAAGCCGGTAAGCGCCGATGACGCCAGACCAAAGGGGAATAGTGCCGACAACCACTGCGACCGAACCATCGCTTAAAGCTGCTGCGGGGTAGACGCCGCCGAAGGTGCCGCTGTGATAATTATACGTCACGAATGGCGGGGACGCGTAAATTGCCGGTGGATTTGTAGGCCACGGAACAAACGACTCGTCCAATCGGCCGTCAGGAAGCAATCTCGCATAACCGGGTCGGGGTTTGCCATCCACATTATTAAACAATCCGGATATCAAGAGTTTTCCGTCAGGTTGGAGATCAAAATGGGCTTGGGCACCATCAGATGCTTTAAGTTCTGCGCGGCAAGAGAAACTCTGATCCAAAGATCCGTCGGCATTAAGTCGAAACGCTAGTCTGGTAAATTGACCGAACCTGCCCGATTGCGGATCAATAAAAGAACCGAAGAAACTCGACCCGACAACAATTTTTCCGTCCGGTTGCACCGCCAAACCTCCCGGTGGAGTTTGTGGCCAAATGGAAGCAGTATCCGTTAACGTCTCTCGCAAAACCACCGCAGGAGGGCTGACAGAAGTTTTTGCGGTTGGTAATTCGCGAGGTTGTTCATGCAACACCGCCGTCACAAGTGCACCACCCGTTATTACCGTGATGACTCCCATACCGACGAGAACTTTGTATTTCGCCCAAGCCATCAGTTTCAACGCGCCTTTTATTAAAGCCAAAGTTGAACCGCTGGCCGCCGCACCTTTCGCAATCGCAACGGCAGAAATTGTTTTTGCCAGTCCAATTGGCGCGGCTTGAACGGAATTGGCGGAAATCGCTCCGGCAAGTGTCTCTGTCGTCGAAGTCACGCCGCGTTTGAGGAAAAATTTCCGCAGTTTTTCGACCGCGCGGTTCACGCGTTTCTTGGCGGCATCTTCATTCGCGCCCAAGGCCGCGCCGACTTCGTTCATGCTTTTGCCGTCGAAAAATCGCAGCACGACGGCGGTGCGGTCGGTTTCATTCAAGCCGGCCATCGCAGCATCGAGCAGCGGCGCGATTTGCGTCCACAGGTCGGATTCATTTTCGTTCAACGCGGTTTGCATTTGAGCCTCCTGTTCGCGGCGGGCGCGGCGGATTTCGCTTCGCAAAAAAGTCATCGCCGTCAGCCGCGCGGTTTGGTAAAGCCAGCCGGAAAGGATGACGCGACGGCTTAAGTGCGGAGATTTCCTCGCGAGGATGACGAAGACGGCTTGCGTGATTTCCCCGGCGGAATGCGGATTGCCGGTGTGCCGCAATGCGACGGAATAGACTTTGTGAACGTGCCGCGTGACGAGCGTGGCGAAGGCTTCGTCGGAATCGCGCTCGACGTATTCGCGCAGCAAGGCGGTGTCATCCAGTTCGTGCATCTACATCTAAATGCCGCTGATTGGGAAAAGGTGACAAGAAAAATCGCTGTAGGGTTGAGCCTGTGGCCCAATTGGTCGAACCGCAGGCTCGACACTACAACTTCAACTGGCGAGATTTTTTAGAATTTCTTCCATCGTAAAACCGTGAAGTTTGATGATTTTGTGCCGCGATTTGTGGCCGCGAATCAATTCAATCCGGTTGCGGGCGCAATCCAATTTTTCAGCGAGCAGTTCGGCCAGCGCTTCATTTGCAGCGGCGTCCACCGGCGGCGCGGTGACTTTGATTTTCAATTCATCGCCGATTGGCTCGCCGATTTCATTTTTCGAGGCGCGCGGTTGCAATTTCACCGACAACAAAATTCCGTCCGGTTGTTCGCGGAGAAAATTCACGGATAAACCATCTGGTAGCTGACGAACGCGATTTGCGAACTGTCCGGCGACCACGAGGGAACATTGATTGTTCCTTGTCCGCCAAAAAATTTTGCGAGCACTTTGATTTTTTTGTCCGAAAGCGACATGAGCCGCAACGTCACGTCTTGACCGGCCGGATGGCCTTTCACATTTTTGTCATACGAAAGAAAAACGATCCATTTGCCGTCCGGCGAAGGATGCGCGAACCAGTTGTTGTAATCGTCGGACGTGATCTGCTCCTGCTCCGAGCCGTCGGTTTTCATGCGCCAGATTTGCATGAGGCCGGTGCGAACGGAGTTGAAGTAAATATATTTTCCGTCCGGCGAATAATCCGGGCCGTCGTCCAGACCGGGCACGGTGGTCAACCGGGTTTCTTCACCGCCGGCAACTGAAATGGTGTAAATGTCGAACTCGCCGTTGCGGTTGGCGCAATAAGCCAGCGTTTTTCCATCCGGCGACCAGCCGTGCCAATATGACGGGCCGTTTGAAGTGACCAGGCGCGCCGCGCCGCCTTCGATTGGCAAAATATAAACGTGCGATTGTTTGTCAGGCTCGCCATAAGCGCTGACGGCGAGCTGCGTGCCGTCGGGCGAAATGCCGTGGTCGTTGTTGCAACCCGCCGCCGCGCCGGTGTCGAGCAATTGCGGCTCGCCGTTTGTGGCCAGTTTGTAAATCCGTCCGTTGCCATTGCAGATAAAATATTTCCCGTCGCGCGACCAGTTCGCCGCCTCGAGATGATTGTGTGTGTGATAGGCCACGGTGCGGTCGGTTGAAGAAACTGGGATTGTTTCAATCGTGCTTTCGATGGCCGGTTTGTCCGCGTTCGTGGAAATGGCGTGGAATTGAACGCCTGAAAAAACGGCTTGCGCGGTGGTTTTATTGTCATGCGGACAAACGGCTAGGCCGACGTAGAACGGCTCTTTGAATTGAAGCTTATACATCGCGCCTGACGGATGAAATATGAGAGGCATAAGTATAACAGCGTTTGTCGGGAGTTTTTCAAAGGACATCGAAACGTAATTACCGTGCTTTTCAATTCGCACGAATTGGGGCGCGGAAACGTCCAATTGGATTTCGTGCGTCGCATCGCCGTCGGTGTCTCGGCATTGCAGCGCAGTCAGTCCGTTGCCGTGAATGGCGACATCCACATAAGCCGAATCCGCGCTCAACGACTGGCGGATCATCAGGCACGCTTTACGATGCGGCGCGCCGTTGGTGCCGACAAAACTGATGTTCGCCGCGAGCGTGAAATCGCCGGAAACTTTTTGCCAAACAAAATGAAAGGCGTCGTTGGTGTTCCAGATATTTTCGCCGCCGCCAGTGATGAGGTATTCGCCCTTGGCCGGATCAAAATTCACCGAGCCGGGCTTGGCGACATCGCCGACGTCAGATTGGTCTGAAAAAATTCCGAGATTGGAATCGCCGAAAACAAGCTGTGCGCCGAGACACATGAAAACGATGGCTGGCAAAAACCGAAGATTGGATTTCATGCGCTCACTAAAACAAATGGCGCGAAAATGGAAAGCCTTTTGTGCGCCCGCCGCCGGCAAATTTATTTGTCGTCGGGATTGATGAATTTGAACGTCAAGGCGGCGATTGCTGCCGCAGAAAAATTCGCGACGAAATAAATCCAGATGTTCGCGACTTTTTCCAAATGCATCACGGTTACGCCGATGGCGACGGCGGGATTGAACACGGCGCCGGAAATTCCGCCGAATGCGAATGCAAACGCCGTCACCGTCAGGCCGATCGAAAGTCCATAGTGGGAATTGCCCGCCGTGGCTTTGGCGGTGGCGACGTTCAAAATGACAAAGGCGAGCGCGAACGTGCCGATCAATTCCGCGACGAGCGCGGGAACAATTTTAATTTCTTGTGGAATCACGACGGGATTGTCTTTCAAATAAAGCACGACATACGAAGCGGCGAGGCTGCCGAGAATTTGCGAGACGACATACGGCAACACGTCCGCCGTGGCGCAGCGTCCGCGCAGCCAGACGGCAAATGTGATTGCTGGATTGTAATGCGCGCCGGAAGTGTGGCCACCCGCGTAAACCATGACCATCAAGGCTGCGCCAATGGCGATGGGCGCAAGGTTTCCGGCGCCCGGCTCGATCACGGCCATGCCGATGGCCAGGACGAGAAAAAACGTGCCGATGAATTCAACGAGATATTTTTTCATTCGCGTGAATCAATTTTTAAACATTGTAACTGCCGCTGCTCGTCATGCCGCCTTTGCCGGTCCAGTTCGTGTGGAAAAATTCGCCGCGCGGCTTGTCCACGCGCTCGTAAGTGTGCGCGCCGAAATAATCGCGTTGCGCCTGCAACAAGTTCGCCGGCAAAACCGCCGAACGATATTGATCGTAAAACGCGAGCGCGGTGCTGAACGCGGGAGTTGGAATTCCCTTTTTCGCCGCCGCCGCGACGACATTGCGCCAGCCTTTCTGGCAGCGTTTGATTTCGCCGCGAAAATAATCGTCCAACAGCAGGTTCATCAGCTTGGGATTGCTGTCGTAAGCCTCTTTAATTTTTCCAAGGAAACGCGAACGGATGATGCAGCCGCCGCGCCACATGAGCGCGATGCCGCCGTAGTTGAGATTCCATTTGTATTCCGCCGCCGCCGCGCGCATGAGCATGTAGCCTTGCGAATAGGAAATGATTTTAGACGCGTAAAGCGCGTCGCGGATGTCGGCGATGAATTGCTTTTTCTTCGCGTCATTTTTTGAAACGGACAAAAGCGGTTTCGGGCCTTTCAATTTGCGCGCGGCCTTCACGCGCTCGTCCTTCAACGCGGAAACGCAGCGGGAATAAACGGCTTCCGCCATCAGCGTGATGGGGATGCCGAGGTCGGCGGAATTTTGCACCGTCCATTTGCCGGTGCCTTTTTGTCCGGCGGTGTCGAGAATTTTGTCCACGAGCGGCGCGCCGTCGGTGTCTTTGTAGGCGAGAATGTCGCGGGAAATTTCGATGAGATACGAATCCAATTCGCCTTTGTTCCATTCGGCAAAAACCTCGTGCATTTCCTGCGCGCCCAGGCCGAGGCCGTTTTTCAAAATGTTGTAGGCCTCGCAGATCAACTGCATGTCGCCGTATTCGATGCCGTTGTGAACCATTTTCACATAATGACCCGCGCCATTTTCGCCGACCCAATCGCAGCACGGCACGTTGTTTTCAACTTTTGCGGAAACGCCTTGAAAAATTTCTTTGACGTGCGGCCATGCGGCGGGCGAACCGCCGGGCATGATTGACGGGCCGTGACGCGCGCCTTCTTCGCCGCCGCTCACGCCGGTGCCGATAAATAAAAGCCCTTTGCTCTCGCAGTATTTAACGCGGCGGTTGGTGTCTTCAAACAGTGAATTGCCGCCGTCAATGATGATGTCGCCCGGTTCAAGCAATGGAATCAAATGTTCGATGAATTCGTCCACTGGGTTGCCGGCCTTGACGAGCATCATCACGCGGCGCGGTTTTTTCAGTTTGGAAACCATTTCTTCAATCGAATGTGCGCCGATGACTTTGGTGCCTTTGGCTTCGTTGGCGAGAAAGTGGTCAACCTTCTCGACCGTGCGATTGAACGCGACGACCGTGAAGCCGTGGTCGTTCATGTTGAGAATGAGATTCTGTCCCATGACGGCCAATCCGATAAGTGCGATGTCAGCTTGTTCCATAAAATTTATGATTTACGATTGCGGCGCAACTGAATTCCGCCGGTCAATGCGCGCCTAATTGCAAACGTGCATCTGATTCCAATAAACTTTTCAAATTCGTCCAGCTTGCCTCGTTCATGTCATTGAATGCGTTCAGATAAACGGCAACGATTTCCGGCGGATATTTTGCAAGCAACGTTTCAATCGCAGATTTCAATTTTTCGTCCTCCATTGTCGCGGGCAAATCGTCCACGACGCCGTCTTTATTTTGAATGCCGAGCGCGTGTAGAAAATCAATGAGCATCGCCTTGTGCTTTTGAACGAGCCACGCACGGATCAATCCGCCGGAAACGGTGTCAAGACCCGGACGCGACAGGATTTGAGCCATCGAAACGTGCCGTTGCGCGCGCGGCTGGCGCTCCAGATAAACCGGACGGACGCGCAGCGCGGTGGCAACGCCGTTCATCGTCGCTTTGTAGACCGGCTTGTCCGATTCATAAGCGAAATTCAAAATGTCATTCGCCAAAGCTGGCGACATAAAGCCGAAGAGTTCGTGTGATGTGAGCATTTGTTAAATTGTAACGACCGAAATTCTATTTTTTTTTGCCAGAGCTTCGCAAGCTTCGCGTTCAAGCAAAAGCGTTTTGCCAGCCTCGATCGCCAAAACGGAAATGTTCGCGGCAGCGCAAATCTCCAATGTTTTCAAGCCTAAACACGGGATATCGAACCGCAAATCATGTTTTTCCTTGGCGACCTTCACGGCGACCGCGCCGCCGTCTTTTCCCGCAAGTTCGCCGCCGCGCGCGAGACATTTGTCCGTGCCTTCAAATCCTTCGATGGCGAGGACGGTTCCATTTTTAACGACAGCCGTTTGGCCGATTTCCAGGCGAGAAATTTCTTTGGCAATGCGAAATCCAAATTCCACGTCCGCTTTTTGCTCCGCTGAAAGTTTCGGCCCGATTTGAAAATTTTTGTTCGGCATTAACGGCGCGAGCCACGGCGTTGCATCAACCAATTCCACCCCGTCCTTTTTCAATTCATCAGCAATCGCGCCAAAAATCGTGTGAGCGTTTTTTTCCTTGAGGCGGAACATCACCGCCATCGCGCGCAAATCCGGCCGCAGATCGTAAAGATTTTTCGGCGCAATCTGGCCGACCATGACGCATTGCTTCACTCCGCGATCCGTAAAAGCGGAGATCATTTTTGAAAGCTGGCCGACGCGCAGCCAGACGATTTCGTCCACGAGCTTGGCGAGTTCCGGTTCGGTCTCATTTTCAAACGCGACGGCCACCAATTTCTTTACGCCGGCGGCGCGGGCCTGCCGTGCAAATTCCAGCGGCAACGTCCGGTTGCCGGCGATGATGCCGAGAGATTCAGGAGCCTTATTCATTTATTTTTACGCGGTTAGAATAACGATTTGAAAGAGGGAAGCCAGCCGGAACACTTGTCCTGTTTTGGAACAGTTTGTCTAATCAGATAAGACGCTTGGAAAATCGCTGGTTCTAATCGGGATGATTTTTAAGGAAATCTGATGTTCCCTGTATTTTAAGAGTTGGCCTGTAAATTGCTTTCCCTGCGGCGATGTCGTCGTTTGACTCAATCTATAAAAAGCTGGCTTCGTCGCTTGAACAAGGCGGCGCGGGTCACGCGCATAAATCGGAATTCGATCCTGCGCGTCACATCGCCCCCGTTGTTGCGCACGAATTAAACAATATCCTCACCATCATCCAGGGCTACGCTGACCGGCTGCTGCTCAAGCATGAAAAAGATGCGGCGCTTGAGCCTCATCTGAAGTTGATTTCCGAAGCAGCACGCCGCGCGACCACCATCGTGCGCTCGGCTGTTCAGGGAAACAGCAACGGAAATGCCGCAGCTCGTCCGCCGCAAAATCCGCCGTCGCCTCCGACGGCTTGATTGAATTTGTTCGGGTCTCGCGCGAAGTTGGCGAAGAAAATTACCTTTCATTTTCTTCGTCGCTTCGCGCGAAATTTTTCTTCGCGGGTCAATTCCATTCGCGATTCGCTTTGACGCTTTGCGTTGGTTCGCGTAGCGTGGCGGACGCTATTTTTCGCAAATTGTCATGACTGGATTGATCAAAATGATTTTCGGGTCGAGAAACGACCGCGAAGTGAACAAGTTGAAGCCGTTCGTTAAAACGATCAACGACTTCGAGGCTGGACTTCAGAAAATTTCCGACGAGGAACTCCGAGCCAAAACCGCCGCGTGGAAAACCGGGCTTTCAACCATTTCCGACAAAGACGAACTTGCCCAAAAGCTCAACGAGATTTTGCCCGAAGCGTTTGCTGTCGTGAAAAACGCCTGCCGTCGCTTGTGCGGACAGGAAATCACCGTGCGCGGCCAGCCGGTGAAATGGGAAATGGTTCCGTTCGACGTGCAACTCATCGGCGGCATGGGATTGCATAACGGCAAAATCGCCGAAATGGCGACCGGCGAAGGAAAAACTTTGGTCGCAACTTTGCCGGTTTATCTCAATGCGCTGACTGGACGCGGTGTTCACGTCGTGACCGTGAATGATTATCTTGCCGCGCGCGACTCGGAATGGATGGGTGCGATTTACAAATTTCTCGGCCTGACCGTCGGTGTGATTTTGCACGACCAACGTCCCGAAGTTCGTCGCGAGCAATATGCTTGCGACATCACTTACGGCACGAACGCCGAATTCGGTTTCGATTATTTGCGTGACAACGGAATGGCGACGCGCAAAGAGCTTCAAGTCCAGCGCGGCCATTATTTCGCCATCGTGGACGAAGTGGATTCGATTCTGATTGATGAAGCGCGCACGCCGCTGATCATTTCCGGTCCTTCGATGCACACGCACGACGAACAATTTGCACAATGGAAGCCGCTCGTTGACTCGCTCGTCCGCGCGCAGCAGCAATTGTGCGGTCGCTTTTTGAAGGAGGCGGAGGATTTGATAAAAAAATTAAATCCGACTGATGGTTCAAATGTCACGAATGCCGACGAACTCGAACGGCAGATCGGCTTGCTGCTGTTTCGCGTCAAAACCGGCCAGCCAAAGTCCGAAGGCTTGATGAAAATTTTGGAGAACCCGGAATATGCGCGGTTGATGAATCAGGCGGAATTGGAATTGCACAAAGACCAGAAGAAAGTGGATTTGTATCGCGAGAAGGAGGAATTGCTGTTTGCGATTGACGAAAAAAGTCACGAAGCGGATTTGACCGAGAAAGGCCGCGGTTTTGTCAGTCCAAAAGACCCGGACGCTTTCGTGCTGCCGGATTTGACGACGTTGTTGCATGACGTTGACGCGGGCTCAGAAGCCGACGCGCGCAAACGATTGGAAGCGAAAACAAAATTGCAGGCCGATTTCGAGGCGAAGGCGCAGAAGATCCACGCGATTTCGCAATTGCTCAAGGCCTATTCACTTTATCAGCTCGATGTCGAATATGTCGTGCAGGAAAACAAAGTCATCATCGTTGACCAGCACACGGGACGATTGATGCCCGGCCGCCGCTGGAGCGATGGGTTGCATCAGGCTGTCGAAGCGAAGGAAAATGTTGCGATTGAGCGCGAGACGCAAACGCTCGCGACGATTACGATCCAAAATTATTTTCGTCTTTATCAAAAACTGGCGGGCATGACCGGCACGGCGGAAACGGAAGCGACGGAATTTTTCGACATTTACAAGCTCGGCGTGCTGACGATTCCGACGAACAAACCGAACATCCGCAAGGACACGCACGACTCGGTCTACAAAACCCGGCGCGAAAAATTCAACGCCGTCGTCAAGGAAATCAAAGAGCTTCATGGCAAAGGCCGTCCGATTTTGGTCGGCACGATTTCTGTCGAGACCAGCGAAATGCTTTCGCGCCTATTGAAAAAGGAAGGGCTGATTCATTCTGTTCTCAACGCGAAGTTCCACCAACAGGAAGCGGAAATTGTCGCTCGCGCCGGCCAACGCGGCTCGGTCACGATTGCCACGAACATGGCCGGCCGTGGCACGGACATCAAACTCGGCCCGGGCGTCACGGAAGTCGGCGGCTTGCATGTGCTCGGCACGGAACGTCACGAATCGCGCCGCATTGACCGGCAATTGCGAGGTCGCTGCTCGCGCCAGGGCGATCCCGGTTCGTCGCACTTTTTCATTTCGCTCGAAGACGATTTGATGCGTCTGTTCGGTTCCGACCGGATCGCGAAGATGATGGGCAAATTGGGTTTTGAGGAAGGTGACGAATTAAATCATCCGTGGCTGAACCGCTCCATCCAGAGCGCGCAGAAAAAAGTCGAACAGCACAATTTCCAGATCCGCAAGCGCACGCTGGAATACGACGACGTGATGAACAAGCAGCGCGAAGTCATCTACGGCTTCCGCAACGAAATCCTTCGCAGCGACGACGTGCGCGACAAACTCATGGACATCATGGAGGAAGTTGTCGTGGAAAAAGTTTTGGAATTTACGACGACGGACGTTGAGCACAGCGAATGGAAAATCCGGCAATTGGCCGACTGGGTGAATTTGAATTTTCCCATCGGTTTGCCCGAGCCGGAAATTCTCAAGGCCGCAGAATCGGGAAAAGAAATGCCGGTCGCCGGCTCGCTGTTCGACGGCTTGACGCCGGCGCAATTCGCCGTCTGCAATTTCATTTCCGAAAGCGTCCGCAAAGCCTACGACCTTAAAATCAGCTTTGAAAATGCCGACGCGTTGAAGGAAGTCGAGCGCTTCACCATCTTGAGCGCGATTGACCGGCTCTGGCAGGAGCATCTTTACGAAATGGACAGTCTGCGTCACAGCATCGGACTGCGCGGTTACGGCCAGCGCGACCCACTTGTCGAATACAAAGCCGAGGCGTTCCAGATGTTTGACGAACTGATGGTCAACGTGAAGACGGAAATCTGTCACAACATTTTCCGCAGCGCATCGTCCGTGAAAGCTTTTGAAGATTTTTTGCGCAACGTGCCAAAAGAAACCAAGCACGATCCGACAAATCAGTTTGGCGAACCGCCGCCGGACAAAGATAAGAATAAAAATAAATCTGATATCGTGAGTCAGGCGGCTGACGACGTTTCAAAGGACAAGTCGAAGCCTAAACGCACTGGCCCAAAAGTTGGCCGCAACGATCCTTGTCCCTGCGGCAGCGGCAAGAAATACAAAAACTGCTGCGGTAAATAATTTGCTGTAGCGGCGCTCTATGGAGCGCCGTTTCGGCGGTCACAGACCGCCGCAATAGAATTTCATGTCGTTTTCAAATCGCAATTCCTATCGCGGTCGTCTCGCGCCGACGCCGACGGGTTATCTGCATCTCGGCCACGCGCGAACTTTCTGGACGGCACAACAACGCGCTCACGCAAACGGCGGCACGCTGATTCTCCGCAATGACGATTTGGATTCCACTCGTTACAAGATGGAATTTGCGGATGCCATGATTGAGGACTTGAAATGGTTTGGATTTGAATGGAGCGAAGGCCCGGACATCGGCGGCGCATTCGCTCCTTACAACCAAAGCGAACGATTTTCTTTTTATCGCGCCGCGCTGGAAAAATTGCGCGCGGGCAATTTTATTTATCCCTGCACTTGCTCGCGAAAAGACATTCAATCTGCCGCTCAAGCTCCGCACGCCGCAGATGACGAAGAGCCGGTTTATCCGGGAACGTGTCGAAGAAAATCGGAGGACGGAAATCGGAAGGCAGAAGACAGATTCTCCTCGTCCGACCTCCGGCCTCTGACATCCGGCTTCCGGTTCGCCTGGCGCTTTCGCGTTCCCGACGGGGAAACGATTTCGTTTCACGATGAAAATTTTGGCGGACAAAAATTTGTCGCCGGAAAACATTTTGGCGATTTCGTCGTGTGGCGCAACGACGACGTTCCGGCTTATCAATTGGCCTGTGTCGCAGACGATTCGGCGATGCAAATCACCGAAGTTGTTCGCGGCAAGGATTTGTTGCTGTCCACGGCGCGACAATTATTGCTCTATCGCGCATTACAATTGCCGCCGCCAAAATTTTTCCATTGCAAATTGATGCTCGATGAAAACGGCCAGCGTTTAGCGAAACGAAATGACGCCTTGAGCCTGCGCACGTTGCGTCAACGCGGAGCGAGGCCGGAAGAATTGCGCGAGCGTTTCAACTTCGTCGTCGCTTGACAGACAATCTACACTTTCACGCATGACGCCCGCATGGCTGCTGACAATTTATTGCGTGCTGACGCTGCTGGCTTCGCTGGCGGGCGGATGGTTTCTCTTGTTCATTCATCTCACGCACACGCGTCTGCAAATCGCCGTCAGTTTCGTCGCCGGACTCATGCTCGGCATTGCGTTGCTGCATTTTTTGCCGGATGCGAACGAACAATTGCATTCGCTCGACAAAACCGCCCAATGGATGCTCGGCGGTTTTATGACGATGTTTTTCGTGCAACGCTTCTTTCACTTTCATCATCACGACTTGCCGGAAGGCGACCCGGAAGATTGCTGCGGCCACGACCATTCGCATGATCATCATCACGACGACGAGCATGCGCATACGCTCGCAGACAAATCGGCCAAGCAGCTTTCGTGGGTCGGCACGGCGCTCGGACTCACGCTGCACTCGCTGCTCGATGGACTTGCGCTTGCAGCAGCCGTCCAGGCTGGAGTGCAAGGAAATGTAAAAATTGCCGGACTCGGCGTCGCCCTCGTCGTGATTTTGCACAAGCCGTTTGATGCGATGGCTGTCTCCACTTTGATGGCTGCGACCGGCAGTTCAAAGTTTTCGCGTCACATTTTGAATGGGTTGTTCGCGCTGGCCAGTCCGGTTGGAGCGGCGCTGTTTTATTTTGGCGCAAGCCATCTGGTCGGCGGCGACGTGCCGGTGCTTGGCTACGCGCTGGCGTTTTGCGCCGGCTCGTTTCTGTGCATCGCCAGCGCCGACCTGTTGCCGGAACTGCAATTCCATTCGCATGACCGCTTCAAATTATCAGTCGCATTGCTGGCGGGAATTACCGTCGCCGTCGTCATCGGCTTTTTCGAGTGAACTCCAACAAGCGGGCGTCAATAATTTAAAGTTCGAAATAAGGTTGCAATATCTTTGATGCTAGAGCGCATCTCATAAATAGGGCTTGTGATTTTTGCCATTGATGTGTAGGTGGTTATGGATGGAATTGACCAAAGAACAATGGGACATTGTGGCGGCGGTTCTTCCGCCGGACAAAGTGCGGGCCGATGGTCGCGGGCG
>DASQOZ010000106.1:0-29913 GCA_035644195.1 Candidatus Methylomirabilota bacterium
GCAGACGATCCACAAATTGCAGAACGCCTGCCGCACGAATAACGAAAAGATTTATCACGAATACGCCGACCTGATTAATAAACAGGCCACGAACCTCTGCACGTTGCGCGGTTTGCTCGATTTCAAATTTGCCGAGAAGCCGTTGCCAATTGAAGAAGTTGAGTCTGTCGAAGAAATCGTGAAACGTTTCAAGACCGGCGCGATGAGTTACGGCTCGATTTCGAAGGAAGCGCACGAAGCGTTGGCGATTGCGATGAACCGGCTCGGCGGAAAATCCAATACCGGCGAAGGCGGCGAAGACCCGGAACGTTACAATCTCGAGCCGAACGGCGACTCGAAAAATTCCGCGATCAAACAAGTCGCGAGCGGACGTTTCGGCGTGACGAGTTACTATTTGACGCAAGCGCGCGAGTTGCAAATCAAGATGGCGCAGGGCGCGAAACCCGGCGAAGGCGGCGAATTGCCCGGCAAAAAAGTTTATCCGCCCATCGCCAAAGTGCGCGGCACGACGGCGGGCGTCGGCCTCATTTCTCCGCCGCCGCACCACGACATTTATTCCATCGAAGATTTGGCCGAATTGATTCACGATTTGAAAAATTCAAATCGCAACGCGCGCATCAGCGTGAAGCTCGTCGCCGAAGTCGGCGTCGGCACGATTGCCGCCGGCGTCTCGAAAGCGCACGCGGATGTCGTTTTGATTTCCGGCCACGACGGCGGCACGGGCGCGTCGCCGCTTTCTTCCATCAAACACGCGGGCGCGCCGTGGGAACTTGGTTTGGCTGAAGCGCACCAGACGCTCGTGTTGAATAATTTGCGCAGCCGCATTTATGTCGAGACCGACGGCCAATTGAAAACCGGACGCGACGTCGCCGTCGCCGCGTTGCTCGGCGCGGAAGAATTCGGTTTTGCGACCGCACCGCTGGTTTCGCTCGGCTGCATCATGATGCGTGTCTGCCATCTGAACACCTGTCCCGTCGGCGTCGCGACGCAAGACCCGCGTTTGCGTGCACGTTTTGCCGGCAGTGCGGATAACGTTGTGAATTTCATGCGTTTCGTTGCGCAGGAACTCCGCGAAATCATGGCCAAGCTCGGTTTCCGCAAACTCGAAGACATGGTCGGGCGCACGGATAAATTGATTCCGTGGAAGGCGATTGAACATTGGAAAGCCAATGGCCTCGACCTCACGCCGATTTTGCATCAGCCCGATGCCGGACCGGAAGTCGGACGTTTTCGTTCGCAAGGTCAGGATCACGGTTTGGAAAAATCTCTCGACGTGACGAGGATTTTGGAAATTTGCAAACCGGCGATTGAGCGCGGCGAAAAAGTTCGCGCTGAATTGTCGATCATCAACGTCAATCGCGTCGTCGGCACCATCACCGGCAGCGAGATCACGAAAAAGCACGGCCCGAACGGCTTGCCGGAAGACACCGTGCAATTGAAATTCACCGGCAGCGCCGGCCAAAGCTTCGGTGCGTTTTGTCCGCGCGGCATGACACTCGAACTCGAAGGCGACGCCAACGATTATTTCAGCAAAGGTTTGAGCGGCGGCAAACTCATCGTCTATCCGGCGCGCGGTTCGACGTTTGTGCCGGAAGAAAATATTATCATCGGCAATGTGGCGCTTTACGGCGCGACGGGCGGAGAAATTTTTGTGCGCGGCATGGCCGGCGAACGTTTCGGCGTCCGCAATTCCGGCGTGAACGCCGTCGTCGAAGCCATCGGCGATCACGGCTGCGAATACATGACCGGCGGGCGCGTCATCGTGCTAGGCAAAACCGGACGCAACTTCGCCGCGGGCATGAGCGGCGGCATCGCTTACGTTTTGGACGAGGCCGGCGATTTCAAAAATCGTTGCAACATGGAATTGGTCGCGCTTGAAAAATTGGCCGATGCCGACGAAATCGAAGAAGTCTGGAAATTGATTCAACGTCATCAGGCTTACACAAAGAGCGAGCGCGCCGCGAAAATTCTCGGCGACTGGAAAAATTTTATTCCGAAATTTGTCAGAGTGATGCCGAAAGATTATGCGCGCGTGTTGAATTCATTGAAGAAAGTTCAATCGCAAGGCTTGAGCGGCGACGACGCCATCATGGCCGCGTTCGAAGAAAACGTCCGCGACGTCGCGCGCGTCGGCGGTGGATGATTCAGAAGATAAAATTTTAATCGCATGGGCAAACCAACAGGATTTTTAGAGATCAACCGCGAACTGCCGAAAGACCGTCCGCCACTCGACCGCGTCGCGGACTGGAAGGAATTTCACATCCACATGCCGGAGGCCGACCTGAAGAAACAGGGCGCGCGCTGCATGGATTGCGGGATTCCCTTCTGTCACACCGGCCAGCTCGTCAGCGGCATGGCCAGCGGCTGCCCAATTCACAATTTAATTCCCGAATGGAACGATTTGGTTTATCGCGGCCTGTGGCGCGAAGCGCTTGAACGCCTGCACAAGACAAATAATTTTCCTGAATTCACCGGACGCGTCTGCCCCGCGCCGTGCGAAGGTTCGTGCGTTTTGGGAATCAATGCGCCGCCGGTCACGATCAAAAATATCGAATGCGAAATCATTGACCACGGTTGGGCAAACGGCTGGGTCAAAGCCGAACCGCCGAAGAAACGCACCGGCAAAAAAGTCGCCGTCGTCGGCTCCGGCCCGGCTGGATTGAGCGCTGCCGCGCAATTGAATCGCGCCGGTCATCTCGTCACCGTGTTCGAGCGCGCCGATCGCCCCGGCGGTTTGCTCATGTATGGCATTCCAAATCCGAAGCTCGACAAAAACGAAGTCGTGCTGCGTCGCATCAAACAACTTGAAGCCGAAGGTGTCACATTTGTTTGCAACACCGAGGTCGGCAAAAATTATCCGGCGGACAAACTGTTGAAAGAATTCGATGCCGTCATCCTCGCGACCGGCGCGACCAAGCCGCGCGATTTGCCGATTCCCGGACGCGAATTCAAAGGCATCCATTTCGCGATGGATTTCCTCACCGCGAATACGAAAAGCATTTTGGACGGACACAAGAACGGCAGTTTCATTGATGCGACCGGTAAAGACGTTGTCGTCATCGGCGGTGGCGATACGGGAACCGATTGCGTCGCCACTTCCATGCGGCATGGCTGCAAATCGCTCGTGCAGGTGGAAATTTTGCCCAAGCCGCCGCTCGACCGCGCGAAAGATAATCCGTGGCCCGAATGGCCGAAGACTTACAAAATGGATTACGGTCAGGAAGAAGCCGCCGCAAAATTCGGTGTCGACCCGCGCGTCTATCTCACGACTGCAACAAAATTTGAAGCGGACGACAAAGGCCACGTCAAAGCCGTTCACACCGTCGAAGTGCAATGGGAACGCAACGACAAAGGACAGTTCATCCCGAAACATGTTCCCGGCACCGAAAAAGTTTTGCCCGCGCAATTGGTTTTGCTCGCGATGGGATTTCTGGGGCCGGAACAGCCGTTGCTTGAAGCGCTCGGCATTGAACGCGACGCGCGCTCAAATGCAAAAGCGGACTTTGAAAAATACACGACGAACAATTTGAAAGTGTTTGCCTGCGGCGATTGCCGTCGCGGCCAGAGCCTCGTCGTGTGGGCGTTCAACGAAGGCCGCGGCGCCGCGCGCGAGTGCGACCGCTTCCTGATGGGCGCGACAGATTTGCCGTAGGATTTTATCCGCAGATTTCGCAGATGGACGCAGATTCAGAATCGTTCCGAACGTCAGTTATTATATCCATGCTTTTCAGACGTAGTGATTATGCCCAATTTCTTGCCGCCGCTGTCGCCAAGTTTGTTTCCAAAAATCTGCGTCCATCTGCGAAATCTGCGGATAAACCCTTAAGCGGTTTGCTTTGAACGCTGCGTCGGAACCGCTTACCTTAAACTTGAAATGAAGGACATTGCCGCCCCGTTGCTCGCGTTACTGGCGCGAAATGATTATATGCCCGCGAACGTTCCAGAATTGTTGCGGCAACTTCACCTGTCGCCGCATCAGCAACAGGAACTCCAGCGGGTGTTGCGCGAACTGGAACAATCGGGCCGCGTCGCCCGCATCAAAGGCAATCGCTACATCCAGCCGGTCGAGGCGGATTTGATCCCCGGACGCATCCGCATGAATCGCGCGGGCAAAGGTTTTCTCCAGCCGGACGATCCGGCGCTCACGGAAATCGTCATCCCGGACAACGCGACGGGAACGGCGTTGCATGAGGACCGCGTGCTGGTGCGTCGCGATGTGCCGCGCAAAGGTTTGCGTGACACACCCGCGCCCGTCACGGGAACGGTCGTCCGCATTTTGGAACGTCGCCGCACGCAGATCGTCGGCACGTTGCAACGCGGCCGGCAATTTCTTTTCGTCACTCCCGATGATCCGCGTCTCCAGCATGACATCGTTGTGCCGCCGCCGCGCGACGTTGGTCGTCCCGCGCATCCCGGCGACAAGGTGGTGGTCGAATTGCGCGAATGGAAATCGCGCAACGCCAATCCCGAAGGCGAAATCATCGAAGTCCTCGGCGCGCCGGATGCCGAAGGCGTGGACATGCTTTCGGTGCTGCGGCAATACGACCTGCCGTTGCATTTTCCAAAAGAAGTTTTGCATGAAGCGCATGCAGTCGGATCGAGCATCCAGCCGCAAGACTTGCGCGGTCGGACGGATTGTCGCAGTCATCGCGTTGTTACGATTGATCCGGACGATGCGAAAGATTTCGACGACGCGATTTGCCTGGAACGCGCGAATGAAAATCAATGGCGTTTGTGGGTGCATATCGCGGACGTGTCGCATTATGTGAAACCCGGCACCGCGCTCGATACCGAGGCCGCGCGCCGCGGCAATTCCACTTATCTCGTTGACCGCGTCATCCCGATGTTGCCAGAAGCGTTGAGCAACGAACTTTGTTCGCTGAAACCGGACGTGGAACGATTGACCAAATGCGTCGAGTTTCTCGTGTCGAACGACGGGCGCGTGCTGGACGCGAAATTTTATTCTGCCGTCATCCGCTCGCAACGGCGTTTTGCGTATCAGGAAGTGTTTGCCATTCTTCAACGCAAGCCCGCCGACCCGATTGAGCAGATGTTGCATCAGGCGCATGAATTGGCGCAAAACATCCGGCGTGCGCGGTTCAAGGCCGGTTCGCTCGAATTGGATTTTCCGGAAATGAAAATCCGGCTGGACGAACACGGTCGCATATTGCGCATCGAGAAAGTCGTGAACGATGTGTCCCACCAATTGATCGAGGAATATATGTTGCTGGCGAACGAAGCCGTCGCCGCGCGCCTGATGAGTTTGGGACGTCCCGCGATTTATCGCGTCCACGAAGAGCCGGAGGAGACGCGATTGCAGGAATATCGCGAGAACGTTTTGAGCTACAACGTGCCGTGCGGCAATCTACGGCAACGTCAGGAGGTGCAGCGGTTGTTGCAGAAGCTTGGCACGTTGCCCATCGGCGCGGCGCTCAAGATCGGTTTTCTCAAATCACTCATGCGCGCGCGTTACGCCGTCGAGCCGCTCGGCCATTACGGTCTGGCAAAAAAGAAATACACGCATTTCACGTCGCCCATCCGGCGTTACTCGGATTTGGTAGTGCATCGCGCGTTGTTCGACGAGAAAGCCGGCGCACCGTCCGCGCTCAAACAGATCGCCGAGCATATTTCCGTCACGGAACGAAATTCCGCCGACGCCGAGCGCGACAGCAAAGACGTGAAGTTGTTCGCGTTCCTGAAAGCGCAATTGCAATCCAGCGAACCGATAAAATATCCCGCGCTGGTGACGGACGTGCGCAACTTCGGATTTTTTGTGGACGTGTCCGGGCTGGGCATGAGCGGCCTCGTGCCGTTGTCCACGGTGGAGGATGATTTTTACGTTTTCGACCCGACGCGCAATAATCTTGTCGGCCGCCGCACGCGCCGCATCATCCGTCTCGGCGATAAAGTGACGGTGCAAGTCGCCAAAGTGGACACGTTCAAGAAACAGGTGGATTTCCGATTGGCAACGGAAGAGCGACCGCGCGTGAATCGGTTCGCAGGGAAAACTGCCCCACCACGAAATGATCGGCGTTCCAAGCCATCACGTCGCCGTCGCTAAACAATTACTAATGGCCTTGCGCCTTTTTCAAATCTTCTGTGCTTGGACTTTCCATGACGACAGTGTGAAGTTCATCTTCAAAAACAATGATTTGTTTGCCGTCAAATTGGATTTCTTTTGAATCAGTTGTCAGACTGGATGAACCTTTTTTCGTCATGCGCGTGAAGGTAAAACGATAAATGTCTTTGCTTCCATTTCTCCCCACAAATGACCATTTGAGACTATGTTCTGCGCCGAGCGTTGTGTTGTCGTCGCCTCCAACATAGCCCGGATAAGTATTGTCCGAAGCCAAATCCACACTGCGAGTATCTACGCCTGAATCAATTTTTCCCTCGTAACAAGTAACTTTGGTTTTTAACCGCGCAGGTTGATTCGTCGAGATTTGCGCGTTCGCGCAAAATGTCAGTCCAATTAAAACGATGGAAAATAAAATTGTTTTCATGATGTTGGATTTGTTGGCTCGCCAGTCGTTTCTTCTTTTTTAATTTCGTCTTCTTTGCTTTCCAATTTCAATTGTTCCGGCGCTGCCGTTGCCAAACCCGGATCAGCCGTGACAGGCGCGGGCGGTTTTTCGACGGGAATGCGACGGAGTTCGTCCGCAGCGGGCAAATCTTCCAGACCGCGCAGGCCGAAATATTCGAGGAATAGCGCCGTCGTGCCGTAAGTGTTCGGGCGGCCGACGACTTCCGCGCGGCCGACCGACTCGACGAGGCCGCGTTCCATGATGGTCTGCATCGTGCCGTCCACGTTCACGCCGCGAATCTGCTCGACCTCGGCGCGCGTGATGGGCTGGCGATATGCGATGATGGCCAGCGTCTCCAGCGCCGGCTGCGAGAGCCGCGACGGGCGAATCTTCACGCCGACGAGCGCGCGCAGCCACTGGGAAAATTCCGGCTGCGTGACGAATTGCCACGAACCGGCGACGCACGCGAGCCGGTAACTGCGCGCGGCGGTTTCGTGTTCGCGCGCGAGCTGTTCGAGCGCGGCGGTCAACTCGCCCTCCTTGGTTTTGGCGAGCGATTTGGCGGTGGCGTCGGCGTCCTCGTGTTCGGCGGCGCTGGCGAGGACGTCGCGAAGTTCTTTCACGCTCAAAGGTTTTTGCGCGGAAAACAGCAGTGATTCGAGAATGAATTTAAGTTCCATGAAAAATGAATTTAATTTTCCGGCGGCGGATTTGCCGCAAGATAAGTTTCCAAATGCGAAATCAATTTCGGAAGGTCGCGCTGCGCCGTTTCCCAAACGATGTCCAAATCCACGTCATCGTAATCGTGAATGAGAATGTTCCGCATCGCCCTGACAAGCTGCCAGGGAATTTCCGGGATTTTTTTTTGCGCTTCCGTTGAAAGTCGGCGCGCCGCCTCGCCAATGATTTCGAACTTGCGGTTCACCGCCTCATATTTTTCTTCGTTCGCCTTGAAATCGTCGAGTGAAATTCCTGCGATGAAACGCCGGATGGCTTTGGCCGCGTCAAGAATGTCCGCCAGATAAGCGTTATCCTTCCGCATAAATCGGTTCGGCGGTTAAAAGAATGGAATTCTTGCGGTAGCGATTGCGGCTGCGCTCGACAGCGCGACGGCTCACCAAATCCACCGGACGGGAAAATACTTTCGCCAATTGCTCCTGCATCTCCGCCCAATCGAGCAGCGTCGGATGCGCGTCGTCGCGTAGCGTCGCCAGCAAATCAACGTCGCTGTCGCTGCGAAAATCATCGCGCAACGCCGAGCCGAATAATTCAAGCCGCGCGATTCCGTGTTCCACACAGAATCGTCCAAGTTTTTCGCGGTTGAAATCCAGCTTCATGGTTATGTTTTAACACTTTGAATCGGCACTGTCAAAATGTCGCGAAGTTCTTTCACGCTCAAAGGTTTTTGCGCGGAGAACAGCAGTGATTCGAGAATGAATTTAAGTTCCATATTAAATAATCAATTACAAATCTAATCAGCTCGTCTAGCCGGATCGTTATTAGACTGATTTGCGACACTCCATAATCCATCTCGGAATAGAATTTGCGCTTCACGAACAAAATTATCCCGATAATTTTGACGGCTAAAATGGAATGTCGCTTTACGGCCTGCAGCCGCCCAATCCTTTTCTTTTATATTTCCCCAAGAAATTTGTTTGTTGCCATCAATTTGACAATGCCAAGCCAGCCCTCGCATGGCACAAATCAGTCCTAAATCATCACTCTGAATTGTTACACTGAATATATATTCTTTGTGTTGGCTCATACGACTCTTCAATCATTAGAAACTGGTTCAGAATTTTCTGACGCCGCAACTTCAGCAGTCGTAATCGGCGTGACATTTTCTGCACGTCGAATTTCGATTTCTGCAAATGCTTCGGGCTGGACGCAGATGAGTTGCTTGAGCCGGATCAATTCCAACAACGCGAGAAACGTGCAGATGACTTCCGCGCGGCTCGCGGCGTTCTCAAACAATTCGGCGAAGCGCACGCTGCCGCGCTCGGAAAGGATTTTCAGGATGCTTTCGATCTTTTCGCTGACGGTCCATTTGTCCTCGAAGATGTCGCGCGCATCGCCTTCGCGCTTTTTGAACCGTTGCAGCACGCCGTTGACGGCGTTGAGTAGGTCGAAAATGGAAACGTCCGGTTTCGGCGCGGGCGCGGCGGATTCAAATTCCAGTTTTCCCGGCAGGCGCGGAAAGATGTTTTCCTGCTCGGCTTCGCGCACCTGCAATTGCGCGGCAGCGTCCTTGAATTTTTTATATTCGACGAGTTGCCGGATCAATTCCCAGCGCGGGTCTTCGCCTTCATCCTCGCCTTCGACGACGATCTGTTGATCCACGGGCAGAAGTTCGCGGCTTTTAATATACATGAGCGTCGAGGCCATCACGAGAAATTCGCCGGCAACTTCGAGATCAAATTCGCGCATGAGGTCAATGTGCGCGATGAACTGCGTGGCGAGTTTCGTGAGATTGACCTCGTAAATGTCCACTTCCTCTTTTTTGATGAGGTAAAGCAGCAAATCAAGCGGGCCTTCGAAGACCTCGAATTGAACTTTGTATTCGGACATGAACTGCGAAAACTTTAGAACGGGCGCGCAAAGTTTGCAATGAAGGAACGGTGCTTGCGCACGGCCACTTTTTTGTCTCGGCTCGCGAAGACGTTCGTTCCGCCTCTGCCTGAAATAATTTCTATCAATTTGAACCGATTGTGTTATCCTTGTGTCTCACATTGGCAGCGTTCCCATAGAAGGCAGCCGTAAAATTGATAGTTATCATGTTATTTATCGAACATCTCTTGTTTTGGTCCGCCGTTGGTTTCAGCGCGGGCGTCGTTTTTGCGTCGTTCTTTGAATGGACGTTGCATCGTTATCTGATGCACCAGCCGTTTTTGAATTTCACTTACGCGTTCAACGCGCACGCCAAAGTGCATCACCACGTTTTCAAATCGGATCACACCTATCATGTCGTGGATGAGCGCGACAAAAAAATCATCCCGATGGCGTGGTGGAACGGCCCGGCGATCATCGCCATCGGAATGTTTCCAGTGTTGGCGCTGACACTGCCGTTCGGGCGATGGGACGCGGCCATCGGCGTGCTGATGGCGTTCGTCGTCTATTTTTGCGCTTACGAATATATGCACTGGTGCATGCATTTGCCGAAGGCGCGGCGCGTGGAAAGGTCTTGGATTTTTTACCGGCTCAACGGCCATCATCTGTTGCATCACCGTTATATGCACAAGAATTTCAACGTGGTTTTGCCGTTTGCCGACCTTTGCCTGCGGACATTGTTGCTGCGTTCGAAAATCAAATTTCCACAAGCGCGCGGCGCGGCGGTGCCGGATGTGCAACCCAAAATCCCAAAGGTCGCGTTCCAATAAACGGTGGTCGTCCGCAAGGACCGCGAACTTGACGCGCGGCGTTTGGAAAATTACTCTTTCCAACCGGTTGGTGGTCGTAGCTCAATGGTAGAGTCCAAGCTTGTGGAGCTTGTTGTTGCGGGTTCGAATCCCGTCGGCCACCCCACCTTTCATTTACGATTGATGATTTGAAAATCAAATCGAAAAATCATTGGAGAAAATTTTCTGGAAAACGACCGCGACTACAAATTCATTGACCGGCATTATCCGCTGAACCGGATTTGAAAGTGTGCAGCGGAAAAATTATGACTCCGCTTCAAAAGGCACAACAAGAATGGGAGGCTAATACAACACCTCATTGCAAAAAACATTCACTCAGCAAGTTTCGACCGGCGTCTCACATTCACGAATTCCGACGATTCGAGAAGGCCATAGCTTTGCTTAATTGGACTGAAAATTGCATTGAAATCACAAAATTCGAAACGCTTCAGCCGGGCGGCGGCGGTGCAACTCATCTGATTAAATTTTTGAAAACTATTGCGGATAAATATCAAATTCCACTTTGTGGACACGCCATAAAGTATGATCCAGACCCACCGATTCCCGAAGGACACTTGCTTACAAAAGAGCAGCTTGAAGGTTTTTATAAAAAGCATGGGTTTCAGCTTCGTAAAATCAATGATGAGACCAGTGATATGTTGTATGTTCCGCAGCGTGCTTGCCAGACGATTGAAACCAAGTAATCTACCGATATGAAAATAAATCAGTTTGCGTGGCTGACTTCGGTGATGATGTTGATGATTTTAAGCCCGTCGTTCAAAGCGACGGCACAAACAGTTCAGTATGTAACGCTCAATTCAACTGCTAATGGGAATGGTGTCAATTTGGCGGTTCAAACCAATCAGATTGTTTCTTTGGTGGGATATGATTGGATCGAGCAGCCGATACTTTCGGCTAATTTGCCTGACGGAACTTCCATAAATTTAATTTCATTTTACACTTCGCTTGTTAAGAATCAGGTTACCAGTCCATATTCTGGGATTTCCCAATCATCTTCTACAATTGGGTCTCAAATTCCACAGATTTTTACTGGAGTGACAAACATCATAGTTCAGCCTTCTATTCAAAGTAGTGGTTTCTTAAAATCCGGTTGGGCTACATTCCAAATCACCACGCCCGCCTGCGCAACTGTTGTTTCCAATTATGTCCCTGCTGACGCGATTGTCATTCCGGCCAGCGCAACGGGGAATGTCCAAATCATTTTGGAATCAAGCCCGGATTTGGTGAACTGGACTGCCGCAAGCCCCGGAACTTATGGAGCATCAGCCGGAACAAATAGATTTTTCAGAGTTCGCGCAGTCGCTAATTAACCGTTTACAATCAATCGCAAGTCAGCTATTCTTTGCGCTCGTTTTTTACTGAAACTTTTTAACCAAAATAATTTATGTCACAGCATCGCAGCCTACGCGCAGCGTCCACTCTCGGTGGCAAGCGCAATGTCCTCAAGCGCTTTGAACGCACTGAACTTCTCAAGAAACGCGGCCAATGGAAGGCTGGCGACCGCATCACGGGTTTGCGCAAAACGAAACCGGAGGCGTAAATCAATTGCGTTTGGTAGGGACGATCTGCCGGTCGTCCGAGGCCGCGCAGCAGCGCGGCCCTACCATTTTATATTTTGTGGTTCGACTTCAAAAATTTCTGGCCGAGGCGGGCGTGGCTTCGCGCCGCGCGGGCGAACAATTCATTTTGGACGGGCGCGTTTCCGTCAATGGCAAGCAAATCCGCTTGCTCGGGACGAAAATTGACCCGCTTCACGACGAAGTTTTGGTGGATGGAAAGCCGGTTCGCGCCAAACGGAAGCTTTACATCGCCCTGCACAAGCCGCCGGGTTTCGTTTGCTCGCACAAAGATGAGTTGAACCGCCGGACGATTTACGATTTATTGCCAATCGAGTGGCAAATTGCGAGTTCCGTCGGGCGGTTAGATTTTCAAAGCGAAGGATTGATTTTTTTGACGAATGATGGACAATTCGCCTTGCGCCTGACTCATCCGCGTTACGGCGTCCGCAGGAAATACATTGCGACCGTTGAAGGAAAAGTGGAACGGGAGATGCTTGAAAAGTTCACGCGCGGCATTTTTCACGGCGGTGAAAAGTTGAAGGCGGAACGGGCAACGCTGATTTCGGCGACGAAATCACAAAGCGTCGTGGAATTGGAATTGAGCGAGGGGAAAAACCGCGAGGTGCGGCGATTGTTTGAATCGCAAAATGTGTCGGTGAAAAAATTGCAGCGGACGCAAATAGGGAAAATTAAATTGGGCGAGTTGAAATTAGGCAAATGGCGGGCATTGACAGAAACGGAAATTAAAACTTTACTTTCGGAAACATGAAAACGAATTGCACATTGATTTTGGCGGCGATGCTCGCGACGAGTGCCATCGCACAGGACAACACCAACGCGCTGCCGGAAATCCCGCCGCCTGCCACTGCGCCGGCGATGGAAGCGCCCGTCGCGACAGAAACCAATGCCGCGCCGGCGAAACCGAAACCGGCAAAAAAACATGTCGCGCCGAAGAAGAAAATTTCCGAGCCGACTGTGTCGCTCGTGCCCGGTCCCGCCGAAGCCACTGGCAAAGTCAACGTTCGCGGGCAGGCCGGCCTCAAAGGCGAAGTGATTGTGCATCTTTTCAAAGGCGACGCCGTGAATGTGCTGGAACAAATCAATTTGGGAAAACACGCCGCAGACGAACCGGCGCAATGGGCGAAAATTTCTTATCCGACGAATGCCAACGTTTGGATCAACGCCAAATACATTGACGCTGACACCAAGACGGTGAAATCGAAAAAATTGAACTTGCGCGCCGGACCGGGCGAAAATTTCAGCGTCGTCGGTTCTGTGGAGCGCGGCACGCCGGTGAGCCAAATCGAAACCAAAGGCAGTTGGATCAAAATCGAACCGCCGGCCAGCACTTACGCTTTTGTCGCGGCGATGTATTTGAAACAGGAAGCGCCGGTTGCAACCACGCCGACGCCGACGGAGATTGAACCGATGCCCACACCAGTTCCAATTGTGCCGCAGCCTTCGTCCGTTCCCGAACCGACAACGGATGCAAATATCCCGCGTGTTGCAACGCATGAAGGTATCGTTCGCCACGTTGGCAGTTTGATCACGCCGACGGAATACGAATTGTATTCGAGCGAGACGGACAAGAACATTGATTATCTTTACTCGACGACGACCAATCTTGATCTGGGACGTTATGTCGGGATGCGGATCATCGTCACCGGCGAAGAAGGATTGGCAGCGCGCTGGACGGACACGCCCGTTTTGACCGTCCAAAAAATTCTAGTGCTTGACACCAATGCCGTCCCACAACGCATCTACCGCAGCCCAAGACAACAGCAAGGTCGTCATTGACGGCCGCGCCATTGCCGGACAAATCCTCTGCGAACTGGCCGGACGAGTTGCGGAACTAAAAAAACGCGGCATAACTCCCGGCCTTGCCTTTGTGCGCGTCGGCGAAGACCCGGCATCCAAAGTCTACGTCGGCCGCAAGGAAAAAGCCTGTGCTGACCTTGGTATTTTTTCTGAAACACACGTGCTGCCGGAAAAAACTTCCGAAAACGAATTGCTCGCGCTCATCGAAAAATTAAATGCCGATTCGCGATTGCACGGCATTTTGGTCCAGGCACCGTTGCCCAAACATATTTCAGAAGCAAAAATTTATTCCGCCGTTTCGCCGCAAAAAGACGTGGATGGATTTCATCCGGTCAACGTCGGCAAATTGATGCTCGGCGATTTGACCGGCTTTCGCCCATGCACACCGGCGGGCATCGTTGAATTGCTCGCGCGTTCAAATGTGAAAACCGATGGCGCGGAAGTCGTCGTTCTTGGCCGTGGCAACATTGTCGGCAAACCCATGGCCGCGATGCTTTATCAAAAAGGCAAAAATGCAAATGCGACTGTCACCATTTGCCATTCGGCAACGCGCGACATCAATTCGCATTGTCGTCGCGCTGACATTTTGATCGCCGCGATGGGTGTTGCCAATTTCGTGAAAACCGAAATGGTCAAGCCCGGCGCAGTTGTCATTGATGTCGGGGTCAATCGCGTCGATGGAAAAATTGTCGGCGACGTGGATTTCGCCGCCGTCCAAAAAATTGCCGGAAAAATCACGCCCAATCCCGGCGGCGTCGGCCCGATGACCATTGCCATGCTCATGCAAAACACCGTCCGCGCGGCGGAAAAAACGATTTCGTAGGAGACGACGTAAGGAGTCTCTATTAACATGAACAAAAAATAAAGTCAGAGCCTCGTTACCTCGGCTCCTACAATAAAACCAATGAATGCAACGCGTATTTTACCGGATTTACAAGCCTCGCTGCTTTGCGAAGAAGTGCGGCAGGAAGCCAACGGAAATTTTTTCCTCATTGGCGTCGTCAATTTTCTGCGCGTGCAGCAACTGCCGATCGTTGCCGGACGCTTTTGTGTTTTCAACCGCTGGACGGCTGGCATCGGCCAGTTCACGGAAAATGTCCGGCTTATCGCACCCGACCAGACGACCGTTTTGCGCAAAGGCGAAATGAAATTTGAACTGCGCGATCCGTCGCTGCATTCCACGAACGTTCTGGTGTTCGGGAATGTCGAATTCAAAACCGCCGGAACCTATTTCGTCGAAGTCCTCGTGGACGACGTGATGAAATTGCGCTATCCGATTCCCGTCATTCACGCGCCGCAGCAACAAAATCCGCAGCCGGAGAAAAAAGCTGATTGAAAAAATTAACCGCTAATCTTCGCTAATTGACGCTAATTTTTCAAAACATCAGCGAAGATTAGCGTGGATTAGCGGTATGAGTTTTTTTACTTCAACATTTTCCGAACCATTTACGCCGCGCGGCGTGGCGGCATTTGCACGCGGAAAAATCAGCCGCTTGCTGCTTACCCAATTTGTCATTGCGTTGCTTGCCTCGGCTTCCCTCACTTGGTTTCTTAATGACAATTGCTTTTCAGTCATTCACGCGGCGATCCAAAATTTACCCGATGCTGGAAAAATTTCTTACGGCAAACTGGATTGGCGCGGCGATTCTCCCAAAATGCTCGCTGAAGCAAATCTTCTCGCGATTGACGTAGATTTGAATCACAGCGGCCAAATCCATTCCACCGCCGACGTGCAAATCGAATTCGGACGAAATTCCATCCGCATTTATTCGTTGCTCGGCTATTCGGAAATTTTTTACACGCGCGACTGGCCCGCGCCGTTCAATCGAACAGACTTGGAACCGCTTTGGGGCGCATGGTCGGCGGAAATTTTATTTATTTCCGCCGCAGCAATTCTGCTTGGCTTGCTCGCAAGCTGGACAATTCTCGCCACGATTTATTTTTTGCCGGTCTGGCTTTTGGGATTTTTCACGAATCGCGATTTGAATTTCCGCGCAAGCTGGAAACTGTCCGGCGCGGCGCTGATGCCCGGCGCATTGCTGATGACGGCGGCGGTTTTGTTTTATGATTTCGGATTTCTCAATTTGATCTCCTTCTCATTTGTTTTTGCCGCGCATTTTTTGGTCGGCTGGATTTATCTGGTTTTGAGCCTGCTTTTTCTGCCGCGAATTTCCGAAACGCCGCCGCAGAATAATCCATTTTCGCCGCGCAATTGAATTGCCACAACTGCGCCGCGACTTTAGCCTGCGCGAATGTCGAAACTGCCGTTTGAACTGCTTTTGGCGCTGCGTTATCTGCGGCCCAAACGGACGTTTGTCTCCATCATCACGCTCATTTCCATCGTCGGCGTTGCGCTCGGCGTCGCGGTTTTGATCATCGTCATCAGCGTGATGAGCGGCTTCGACCACGATTTACGCGATAAAATTCTCGGCTTCAACGCAAGTTTGACCGTCACCGGATGGGATTCTGCCAATCAACAGAATCTGCTGGTAAAAAATTATTCCACTGTTGCGAACACGGTTTCAAAAAACAAAAATGTCCGTGGCTTCGCGCCGTTCGTGCTGGGACAAGTTCTCGTCGAAACGCGACCGGCAGACACCAATTACGACGCGCTTACCGCCGCGCCGTGGCTTCGCGGCGTGGACGTGAACGCGGAAAGTTCCGTCAGCATTTTGCCGACAAGCATCAAATACGGCGAAACGAATCTGGCCGCCGCGTTGAGCGGACAAAGCGTCATTGTCGGGTATAAATTTGCACAGAACATGAATTTGTCCGTCGGCGATAAGATTTCAATTTCTTCTCCAAGTGATTTGAAAAAAATGCGCGACAATTACGGCAAGCCCGGCGCGGAAATGATTTTGCCGGACGATTACACCGTCACCGGAATTTTCGACGTGGGCTATTACGACTTCGACGCGGATTATATTGTCACATCGCTCGAAAATGCGCAGGAACTTTACAATCTGGACGAAAGCGTTCATGGCTTGCTCGTCATGCTCAACGATCCATATCAAGCTGATAGCGTGCGGCAACAATTGCTGCAAACGCTTGGGCCGAATTTTAATGCGAAGACATGGATGGAAGATAATTCCGCAATTTTGAGCGCGCTCGCCGTGGAAAAAAACATGATGTTTTATTTGCTGTTCTTCATCGTGCTCGTCGCCGCGCTGTGCATCTTGAGCGCGCAAATCACTTTCGTTGTCCAGAAAACGCGCGAAATCGGAATGCTCAAGGCGCTCGGTGCGACCAACCTACAGATTTCAGGAATTTTTTTAAGCCAAAGCGCCATCATCGGTGTGTTCGGAGTCTTGATCGGACTCGGACTGGGAATTCTCGCCATCAGTTATCGCAATGAATTTCTCGAATTCATGCGTCGCACAACCGGTTGGCAATTGTTTCCCGAATCCATTTATCAATTCAGCCAATTGCCGGCAATCATTGATGCGCACGACGTTGCCATCATTTGCGGATGTTCCTTTATCATTTGCATTCTCGGCGGCGTGTTGCCCGCGATTCGTGCTGGAAGATTGAAACCCGTGGAGGCGTTGCGCTATGAATGAAATTTTGCTTTCTGCGCGCGGCCTCACAAAAAGTTATGCGATGGGCAAGCGCACGCTCGAAGTCTTGCGCGGCGTGGATCTGGAAATTGCGCGCGGCGAATTTCTCGCGTTGCGCGGCGCGTCCGGCGCGGGCAAAAGCACGCTGCTCCATTTGATCGGCGGACTCGATTCGCCCAATGCCGGAGAAATCATTTTCAAAGGTCAAAATCTTGCCAATTATTCTGAAAGCGAACTGACGCATTTCCGCAATCGCCGGGCCGGATTTGTTTTTCAAGCCTACCATTTGCTGCCGGAATTGACCGCGCTCGAAAATGTCTGTCTGCCCGCGCGCGTCGCGAGAATTTCCGCCGCCGAAGCGAAAAAACGCGGATACGAATTGCTCGACCGCGTCGGCCTGAAAAATCGCGTCGAGCACAAGCCCTACGAACTTTCCGGCGGCGAACAGCAGCGCGTCGCCATCGCCCGCGCGCTCATCAACGAGCCGGAATTGCTGCTGGCGGACGAGCCGACGGGCAATCTGGATTCGCATACCGGCGGCGAAATCATCGAACTGGTCAAAAGCCTTCGCGCGGAAAAAAACATGACGCTCGTCATCGCCACGCACGATGCAAAAATTGCCGCGCACGCGCAGCGAGTCATCGAATTGGTTGATGGAAATATTCTAAAAACTGTGTAGGAACGGAATTGAAAATTGCGGCTGACAAAGTTCTGCGAAAATTGTCGACGTGCCGTTTATTGTGCCGGACGATGCAAAAAAGCAATAATCAAGACAGTCCCGAAAAAAATTATAAAGCAAATCGCGATGCCGAGTATTATTTTCGACAGAAATTTGGTCTGCCTATTATCCTTTCTGTCGGCTTCGAGAGCTTTGTTAACATTTAAATGCGTAATAAGCTAAAAATCTTTGCGCCTAAAACATCGCCACCCAAACCGTATCCAAGACATAAGCCTGTCATTGCGCCATACATCATCAATTGCTCGAAGTTAGCTGTTTTCCAAATCTTTAAGGCAATAAAAATACCAACCAGCAAAATTCCAACACAACAAGCGATAATTCTCGCAATGTATGTAGCAATCTTGTCGGTTTTACGAGGATTTTCCATTTTCACGAATATTTCGTCAAAATCGGCTTTAAATCCGTCACCATTTTCTTCGGCCAGAATTTCTATCGGTTACAGAGGGTGTTATGCCGCCACCAAATCCGCTTCAAGCGGCTTGTCTTTTTTGAAACGGCTTACGCCAAGAATGCTAAAGCCAATGAGGTGTCCCTTTTGGTCAACACGTTCCATTACGGCGTCATGCTTGGTTTCTTTCATGTGGCCGGCGGCATCCGAAAATCTTACTTCAAGATAATCGGCTTCCGCATCGAACCAAATTTTTACTTTGTCGGCCATAAATCTTCTCCTGATTTGGGTTTGTCGGTCAAATAAGCCGTGACCACAAATGCATCTTTCTCCCAGTATTTAACCACAACGCAAAGCCATTTGCCACCGACAATTGTGCGGGCATAAAATTCGTAAAACAATCGCACGGCTTCATCCGTGCGCGAACGGCGCACCAATTGCGGCTGCCGTAAAACTTTTTCAATCTCCGCGTCCATGCCCTTCATTTCCACATGCTCCAAAATATGCGCCAGCCGTTCATCCGTGAGCCGGACTTTATGGCCAAAACAATCTCGAAGCGTTTTCATCGAAGACAACGACTTACAAATACTTCGCCAAAATCGGCTTCAATTCCGTCACCGTTTTCTTTGGCCATAATTTTTTGTCGGTCATGATTGCGTTTTTCAACGCGGAATGGCACGGCCAATTCGGTTCAGCCGGAATTTGTGAAATGACTTTGGCCACGATTTTTTTCGCCGTGTCGGCGTTGCGATGCAGATTGGCAAGAATCATTTCGAGCGTGACGTGTTCTTCTTCCTTCCAGCAATCGTAATCGGTCGCCATCGCCATCGTCGCGTAGGCGATTTCCGCTTCACGCGCGCATTTGGCCTCGCCGAGATTCGTCATGCCGATGACATCGTAGCCAGCGCGATGGTTCGTCAGCGATTCGGCGCGCGTGCTGAACGCCGGGCCTTCCATGCAAACGTAAGTGCCGCCGTCGTGTGCCGTGGTTTTCTCTTTGCGAGCGGTCTTCAAAATGATTTGCCGCAATTCCGCGCAAATCGGTTTTGCAAATGCGACGTGCGCGACGATGCCGCGTCCAAAAAAAGTGTGATTCGCCGATTGCTTCGTGCGGTCGAGAAATTGGTCAATCAAAACAATGTCGCACGGCTTGTATTTTTCCTGCAACGAGCCGACGGCGCTGACGCTAATAATCCATTGCACGCCGAGTTTTTTCATCGCCCAAATGTTCGCGCGATGGTTGAGTTCGCTCGGAAGAATTTTGTGGCCGCGTCCGTGTCGCGCGAGAAAAACCACGTCGCGTCCTCCGAGTTTGCCGGTGAGAAAATCGTCGGATGGTTTGCCGAATGGCGTTTTGACTTTCACCCACTTTTGGTTCGTGAAACCTTCGATGTTGTAAAGGCCGGTGCCGCCGATGATTCCAATCCGATTTTTTGTCATGCCGAAAAATTAACCACGAATGGACACAAATGGACATGACAAAATGAACCGCAGAGATTTCTACTCTATTTTTTCTGGACTGGCGTTGGCGATGCGATTTGTTAATTTGCGCGTATGGAACTCTTTCATCGCATTCTTAAAACCGCTGTTGACGGCGGCGCATCGGACGTGCATTTGAAGATCGGCACGCCGGTCATCTTCCGCATCAACCGCGAATTGATCGCCGTGGACTCGCCATTTCCGACCAGCGAATGGATGAATAAAATCGTGGATGCCATCACGCCGGTGCATTTGAAAAAGCGCCTGGACGATGAGCGCGAAATTGATTTTTCCTACTTCATTCCCGGAATTGGACGTTTTCGCACGAATCTCTTTCAGCAACGCAGCCAATGGTGTTTGGCGATGCGCCATGTCAAGACAAGCGTGCCCAGTTTCGAGGAACTGGGTTTGTTGCCGCAAATCAAGAAAATCGCCGAATCGCCGCGCGGCATTGTGCTGGTCGCCGGTTCGACAGGTTCAGGAAAATCCACGACGCTCGCGGCGATGATGGAGCACATCAACAGCAATTTCAAAAAGCACATTGTCACGCTCGAAGACCCGGTCGAATACGCATTCGAGGACAACCAATCGGTGATCGAGCAGCGCGAAATCGGCCTCGATACGCTTTCCTATCATCACGCGCTCAAGCACGTTTTGCGGCAGGATCCGGATATTATCATGGTCGGCGAAATGCGCGACAGCGTCAGCTTCTCCGCTGCGATGAGCGCGGCGGACACGGGACATTTGGTTTTGTCCACATTGCACACGACAACGGCATCGCAGTCTGTCACGCGCATCCTTGATTTTTTTCAGGCCGATGAGCGCGAACAAATCCGCCGCCAGCTTGCCAGTTGTTTGCGCGGCGTAGTTTGCCAGCGAATGGTTGGAACTGTGGACGGGAAAATGACGCCCGCGCTCGAAATCATGATCAATTCGCCGCTGGTGAGAAAGTTGATCGAAGAAAATCGTTTGGACAAATTGTCGGCGGCGATTGAAACGGGCAACGACGACGGGATGCTTTCGTTCAATCAGGCACTTTTCAATCTGGTCAAAGCGGGCAAAGTCACCGAAAAAGAAGCGCTTGCCAAAGCCAGCAATCCACAGGCGCTGGAAATGAATTTCAAAGGCATCTTCCTCGACGAAGGCCGAAGAATCATCAGTTAAAAATCCGTAGGAGATGACGTAAGGAATCTCTAATTAAATAGTTTGAGACTCGTCACCTCGTCTCCTACAAAAATTGAATTGACTTAAACGCGACTAAAACTATCGTGTTTATTGATGTGGGTTTCCAAAAAATCTGATTACGCATTGCGCGCTTTGTTCACGCTCGTGGATCATTTTGGCGGCGCGCCGATTCCGATTCGCGAGCTTGCCCGGCGAAATGACGTTCCGAAAAAATTTCTGGAGCAAATCATGTTGGATTTGAAATCGCAAGGATGGGTGAAAAGCGAAGCGGGAATTCGCGGCGGCTATGTGCTGGCAAAAAAACCGGAACGCATCACGATGGGCGAGGTGGTCCGCCATTTTGACGGGATTTTGGCTCCGATTGGCTGCGTTTCGGTGAGAGCTTACGAACGTTGTTCACAAGAACCAGTTTGCAAATTCCGACGCGTTTTTCTTGATGCGCGAAATTATGTCGCCAATCTGATGGATAAGGCAACATTGGCTGAAGTCGCCAAAGGTGCGCCGGTGTTAAAACGCGAGGTTTCCGCCGGTTTCATCGGCGGCGAAGGCATCTAAAAGATTTTTCAAAAAGCGGTTGACAGATTTTGAACCGCGTGGATAATAACGACATAAACAGTCGTTATTAGAAAGCGTCGCAAAACAGTAAAACAAAACGGATATGAAATTAAATCGGTTGCTAATCGGAACAATTTTGGGTGTGCAGTTCACCTTTGCCGCCTTTGCGGATGATGTCGCCAGCACAAATGGCTTGAGCTCTGACATTCAAGCATTGAAAAAAGAAATTCAATCGCTCGAACAAAAAGTCAGCGCGTTGGAGTTGCAAAGCACGCAAAACCAGCAGTCGGCGCAAGTGCAAGACTTGGACCAAAAATTTCGTGTTCTTGAGCGCAAGCGTGAAATAGACGAGGAGGCTGCCACGGCTACGGCAGCTACAACGCCAAAAATCACATTGGGCGCGAATGGCTTCGGTTTCAGTTCGGCAGATTCAAATTTTGTCGCGACGTTGCACGGACTGGTGCAGTTCGACAGCCGGACATTTTTTAATGATCACGGCATCAAAGGAAACGATAGTTTCATCTTGCGCCGCGCGCGGCCAATTTTTACGGGAACGGTTTATCACGATTTTGATTTCGTGCTTGTGCCGGAATTCGGCAGCAGCACGGTCCAAATTCTGGATGCGTTCGTGAATTATCGCTATCAGCCGGAGTTGCAGTTGCAGGCGGGAAAATTCAAATCGCCCGTGGGCTTGGAAGCGTTGCAATCGGACACGGCTACATTTTTCAATGAACGATCATTGGTGACGGATTTGCTTCCGAACCGGGACGTTGGCGCGGAGTTGCACGGCGATTTGTTTGGCGGCGCAGTGGGTTACGCGGCGGGAATTTTTAATGGCGCGCCGGATTTTTCGACCACGGCGACCAATGCGGATTACGAAGACAACAAAGCATTCGCCGGACGAATTTTCTTTCAGCCGTGGAAAACATCGGATGTCGGTTTGCTGAAAGGTTTTGGTTTTGGCGTCGGCGGAAGTTACGAAAGCGACCGCGCCGTGGGCGCTTTATCCTCCGGCCTGACTTCCGGCTACACGACGGATGGCCAGCAAAAGTTTTTCACCTACACAAATGGCGTGCTGGCGAACGGCACGCATTGGAGAATTTCGCCGCAGGCATATTATTGCTACGGTCCATTTGGAATTCTCGGTGAATATGCCATTTCCGACCAGCGCGTCAGCAAGGGAACCGCCTCCGCTGATTTGCGGAATCAGGCGTGGGAAATTTCTGGCGGCTGGATTTTGACCGGCGAAGACGCGTCTTACACTGGCATCACGCCACGGCATCCGTTCAATCCGCGAAAAAACCAATGGGGCGCATTTCAAATCGTTGGCCGTTACGCGGACTTGGACGTGGATGACAAGGCGTTTCCCACTTTTGCCAATCCGAACACGTCGGCTTCTGCGGCGCACGCGTGGTCGGCGGGCATCAACTGGTATCTCAACAAAAATATCCGCGTGAATGCCAGTTACTCGCACACGATATTTGATGGAGGCAATGGCACCGGCGCGACTGTGACAAAACAACCGGAGAACGTTTTCTTCACGCGCATTCAATTGGCATTCTAATAGCTGACCAAAACCAAATTATTTAACAATTATGAAAACATTTCTGAAAATTTTTGCCGTCGCGCTCGCGTTTGCGGGCTGCACTCAAGCCAAGGAAATCAAATTGCTCAACGTCTCCTACGATCCGACGCGTGAATTGTATCAGGATTACAACACTGCGTTCGCGAAATACTGGAAGGCGAAAACTGGCGACAGCGTGATCATTGACCAATCGCACGGCGGTTCCGGCAAGCAGGCGCAATCTGTCATCAACGGACTCGAAGCCGACGTCGTCACGCTCGCGCTCGCGTATGACATTGACGTGATTTCGCAACAATCGAAATTTTTGCCCGCCGACTGGCAAAAGCGTTTGCCGGACAACAGCACGCCTTACACTTCGACGATTGTGTTTCTCGTGCGCAAGGGAAATCCGAAACACATTCAGGATTGGGACGACGTGGTGAAGCCGGGCGTTTCTGTCGTCGTGCCAAATCCAAAAACTTCCGGCGGCGCGCGCTGGGCTTATCTCGCCGCTTACGCTTACGCATTGGAAAAAAATAATCACGACGACGCGAAGGCGAAGGAATTTGTGGCGAAACTTTACAAAAATGTTCCAGTGCTTGACTCCGGCGCGCGTGGTTCGACGCTGACATTTGTGGATCATCAGATCGGCGACGTGCTGCTCGCATGGGAAAACGAGGCGTATCTGGCGCTCAAGGAATACGGCGCGGACAAATTCGAGATCGTCACGCCGTCGTTGAGCATTCTCGCCGAGCCGCCCGTGGCCGTCGTGGACAAAGTCGCCAAACGCCACGGCACAACGGAGATTGCGCAGGCGTATTTGCAATATCTTTATTCGGATGAAGGACAGGAAATCGCGGCAAAAAATTTCTATCGCCCTCGCAATGAAACCATCGCCAAGAAATACGCGGCCAATTTTACACAATTGAAATTGGTCACGATTGACCGGGAATTTGGCGGCTGGGCAAAGGCGCAAAAGACGCATTTTGCCGACGGCGGAACGTTTGATCAAATTTATCAACCGTGAAAATGATTTTACTCGAATATCGAAAATTCATCGCATACGCTGCCAATCTTTAACTTGTGGCCACCAATCAACTTGGAGCAAAAAAGTTCAGGGTGTTGCCGGGCTTCCGGCTGACGCTCGGCTTCACGCTGCTTTATTTGAGCCTCATCGTGCTGATTCCGCTGGCGGCGACGTTTCTGAAAACCACCACGCTAACGTGGCAACAATTCTGGCACGCGGTAGCGTCGCCCATAGCGCTGGCCGCCTTCAAATTGAGCTTTGGCATTTCACTTCTCGCCGCGCTGGTGAATCTGTTTTTCGGCCTGCTCGTCGCATGGGTTCTCGTGCGCTATAAATTCTGGGGCAAACGTATCATGGACGCGCTGGTGGATTTGCCATTCGCGCTGCCGACGGCTGTGGCGGGCATCACGCTGGCGACGCTCTATGCCGAAAATGGCTGGATTGGCCGTTGGTTCGCGCCGTTCGGGATAAAAATTTCCTACACATGGATTGGAATTTTTGTCGCGCTCACATTTATCGGACTGCCGTTTGTCGTTCGCACGGTGCAACCGGTTTTGGAAGATTTGGATGTCGAAATCGAAGAAGCTGCCGCGAGTCTCGGCGCAAATCGCTGGAAAACGTTTCGTCGCATCATCATACCGATGCTGTTTCCGTCGTTGCTGACCGGCTTTGCACTCGCGTTTGCGCGCGCGCTGGGGGAATACGGATCGGTCGTTTTCATTTCCAGCAACATTCCACTCAAAACGCAAATCGTTCCGCTGCTCATCATGAGCAAGCTCGATCAATTCGATTATGCGGGTGCAACTGCGCTGGCGGTGGTGATGCTTGTCATTTCATTTTTACTTTTGTTCGCCATCAACATTTTGCAATGGCGCACCAGCCGACATCACGCCTACATCTGATATGGCCGCCAGCATTTCCAATTTCAGCGCACGCCGCAATCGTCGCCGTCCGACGACCGAGCCGCTTTTTGTGCGCTGGCTGCTGATCACGGTTGCGCTTTTGTTTCTCGGAATTTTTCTCGTCGTCCCGCTCGTCGCCGTGTTCGTGAACGCCTTTCACAAAGGCATTGGCTATTATTTTCACACGCTGGCCGACCCGATGACTTTGAGCGCGATTAAATTGACGCTGCTCACGGCGGCGATTGCCGTGCCGTTGAATTGCATTTTTGGGTTGGCTGCGGCGTGGGCGATCACGAAATTCGATTTTCGCTGGAAAAATATTTTGATCACGATGATTGACATGCCGTTTTCAGTTTCGCCAGTGATCTCCGGCATGATTTACGTTCTGGTTTTCGGCGCGCAAGGCTGGTTCGGCCCGTGGCTGATTGACCACGACATCAGGATTATTTTCGCCGTGCCGGGAATTGTTCTCGCGACGATGTTCGTGACTTTTCCATTTGTCGCGCGCGAATTGATTCCGCTCATGCAGGCGCAAGGCCGCAGCGAAGAAGAAGCCGCGCGCACGCTCGGCGCACGCGGCTGGCAAACGTTTTTGCGCGTGACGCTGCCGAACATCAAATGGGGACTGCTCTACGGCGTGATTTTATGCAACGCGCGCGCGATGGGCGAATTCGGCGCGGTCTCGGTCGTGAGCGGCCACATTCAAGGCAAAACGAACACCATGCCGCTGCAAATCGAAACGCTGAATCATGGTTACGATTCCACCGGCGCGTTTGCCGTCGCGTCGCTGCTGACATTTCTTGCGTTGGTGACAATTGCATTGAAAGCGTGGGTCGAAAGCAAAGGCGCGTCGCTGCGTCCCGAAGAAAAAATTTCATAATGAGCGTTGAAGTCAAAAATATCGCGAAAAAATTCGGCGCGTTTCCGGCGTTGCACAACGTGAGCCTCAAGGTCGAGTCCGGCGAACTCGTCGCGCTGCTCGGGCCGTCCGGTTCCGGCAAAACGACGTTGCTGCGGATCATCGGCGGATTGGATTATCCCGACAATTCCGACGGCCACGTTTTATTTTACGGCGAAGATGTGACCGGCGTGCCTGCGCACAAACGTCGCGCCGGATTTGCCTTTCAACATTACGCGTTGTTCCGGCACATGAACGTTTTTGAAAATATCGCGTTCGGTTTGCGCGTGCGTCCGCGTTCGACGCGGCCCAAGGAATCCGAAATCCGCGAACGCGTCCACAAACTTTTGAAACTCATCCAGCTTGAAACGCTTGGCGAACGTTTTCCGGCGCAACTTTCCGGCGGCCAGCGCCAGCGCGTCGCGCTCGCTCGTGCGCTCGCCGTCGAGCCAAAAGTTTTATTGCTTGATGAGCCGTTTGGCGCGCTCGACGCCAAAGTCCGCAAAGAATTGCGCCATTGGCTGCGGCAATTGCACGAGGAAATTCACGTCACGACGCTTTTTGTCACGCACGATCAGGAAGAAGCGCTCGAAGTGGCCGACCGCGTCGCGATTTTGCGCGAAGGCAATATCGAGCAAATCGGCACGCCGGCTGAAATTTATGACCATCCTGCGACGCCGTTCGTTTATGATTTTCTCGGCAACGTGAACGCCTTTGCCGGCATGGTCCGCGAAGGCTCGGTGCAGATCGGCGAAAATAAATTTGCCGCGCCCGAAGTTGCCGGCGAGACGGAAACTGCTGCCGTCGCGTTTGTTCGTCCGCATGACATCCGCGTTTCGCGCGAGCCGCACGGCGCGGCGACGCTGCCCGCGCGCGTGAAACATTTCAACGCCGTCGGCCCGGTCGCCAATCTCGAATTGGAACGGCTGGACAGCGGCGAACATTTTACCGTGCAATTGAGCAAGGAAGAATTTCTGCAATTGCAGCCGCTCATTGACGAGCACGTTTATGTCGAATTGAAAAATGTGAAAATCTTCCCCGAAGATTATTCGATCTGATTGGCTGGATTTTTTTGACACGAATTGCACTAATTTTCACAAATTGAATTCGTGTTAATTCGTGAAATTCGTGTCTAAAGAACGCTCGACAGGAACTGGATGGCAAAATAAAATACAATCTATGTTAACGCCAACATCAATGATTCCAAAATCCAAGCTCTTGCCGGTAGGTATCCTGCTAATGGTAGTTGGCCTACTTGGACGAAAATTGGTATCGTAAAGCTGCAGAGCAAAATCTGGCTGCTGCTGAATATAATCTCGGCACCTGCTATGAACGCGCGGAAGGCGTGGCGAAAGACATGACTGAAGCAGTGAAGTGGTATCGTAAAGCTGCCGAACAAAATATGCCTGAAGCTCAATTTAATTTAGGGGGTTGTTATAAGCATGGCGAAGGGGTGGTTACAAATGAAATCGCGGCGGTTGAATGGTATCGTAAAGCTGCTGAACAAAATTTTGCCAATGCCCAATTTGATCTTGGCCTTTGTTGGCTTAAGGGACAAGGGACGAAGCAAGATGATGTTGAGGGCTATATGTGGATTTTCTTGTCTTCAGCGCAAGGTTTTGAACCGGCAAAAGATGCAATAAAAAAATTTGATGCCGTATTTGATCCGAAGGAAATTGCCGAGGGGAAAAATCGAGCGAATATTTGGCTAGAGCAACACAAGAAGCCTTGATTTTTATCCGTGTTTCATCCGTGGCTAAAAAGTTTTTCGCATCGGCTAAAAAATTTGCCCCGCGCTCTTGGATGTGGCACTATGTAGCCATGAACAAACCAAAAATTGTTGCCTATTTGAAACCGACTTGCGGTTGGAGCCAGGGCGTCCGCGCCGTGCTCAAAAAATATGACTTGCCGTTCGAGGACCGCGACATCATCAACGACCCGATTCAGCGTCAGGAAATGATCGAGAAGAGCGGCCAGATGTTGAGTCCGTGCGTCGAGATCAACGGTAAAATGCTTGCCGACATCAGCGGCGAAGAAGTCGAAGCATGGATGCTTGCGAACAAAGTTGTTTCGCAAAATGATAAAACGCCTGACGCGCCAATCAATCAGCCATGCGCGCATGAAATGCCGCAAAGTTCGCCGTTGAATTTTGCCGCGCGCCATTAAAATATTCGAAATCGCACGAGCCGCGCTGGAAAAATCCGGCGCGATTTTTATTTCCATGGATTAACAATTTTAACGCCCATGCCGATGTAATCCGTTTCATTCCAAGTGACGAGCGTTAATCGGTGGTGCAGCGCGATGGCCGCGTTGAGGCTGTCGAAGCCCGGCGGTTTACGTCCGGCTTTTTGCGCCGTGGCGTAGAGTCTTCCCCAAGCCAGTGCTTCCGCTTCTGTGAATGGGAGAACACAACCCGCAAAATCTTCCAGCAAGCCGTCTAACCAGGCGGACAATTCGATTTTCTTCCGGCTGTCGGGATACAATTCGACGCCCTTCTTGATTTCGCCAACGGTGATGGCGCTCAAAAACAATTCGTGGTCGTGATCGCGCAACCAGTCCAGCACTTGCGGATTCGGCTTTTTCTGCCGTGGTTCGGAAATCAAATCGGTGTCGGCGAGGAACATCAGAGCTTGATGTTTTTGGGCAGGTCGCGGACACGCTCGATTTTGAAATCGCTCGCCGGACAGTCGAGCATCCATTGCACCAGCGATTTTTTCCGTTTGCGCCGCGCCTTTTTGAGGATGATTTCGTCTTCGCGTTCCTCGATCAATAATTCGTCACCCACGCGGAAATTGTGGCGTTCCCGAACCGGCGCGGGAATTACTATCTGACCTTTGCTGCTTAATGTCGTAGTCACGGTAAGATGCTATCTTACTTACAACAGAAGGTCAAGCAAACTTGCATCGGATTCATAATTGGTTTGAGATTAACGGCGGTTCACGGCTAATTTTCTTCCATGCAAATCGTTAAATCCATCGCCGCGATGCAGCGGCTCGCCAGAAAATGGCGGCGCGCGGGAATTAAAATCGGCTTCGTGCCGACGATGGGTTATTTGCACGCCGGACATTTGAGCCTCGTCAAACGCGCGCGACAAGCTGTCGGCAAAAATGGGAAAGTCGTTGTCAGCATTTACGTGAATCCGACGCAATTTGCGCCGACGGAAGACCTTTCAAAATATCCGCGTGATTTGAAACGCGATTTGAAATTGTGCCGCGCCATCGGCGTTGACGTTGTTTTTACGCCGGGCGACGCTGAAATGTATCCGGTTTCAGACTGCGGTGACACGTCACCGCTTTCAAAGCGCCGACATATCGGCGCACTCCAAAGTTTCAGCACTTACGTCGTCGAAGAAAAATTGTCGCAAACGATGGAAGGCGCGTCGCGGCCAGTGCATTTTCGCGGTGTGACAACGGTGGTGGCAAAACTTTTCAACATCGTGCTGCCGGATGTTTCCATATTTGGGCAAAAAGATTTTCAACAGGCTGCCATCATCAAGCGGATGGTCGCGGATTTGAATTTTCCGGTAAAAATCATCGTCGCGCCGACGGTTCGCGAACGCGATGGCTTGGCGATGAGTTCACGCAATAAATATCTCGCCGGCGATTTGCGACAACAGGCGACGGTGCTTTGGTGTGCGATTGAACTTGCTCGTGCGACGGTGAAAAAATCCAAAGCATTTCCAGTGACGACATTGAAGGCTGCGATTAAAAAATTGGTTGAATGCGAACCGGATGCGAAATTGGATTACGTCGAATTTTTTGATTCCGAAACGCTGCAAGCCGTCGCGCAAGTGAAACACGGAACGCAAATGGCGCTGGCAGTTTTCTTTGGCAAGACGCGACTGATTGATAATGCGCGGCTTTGACCGCTCGCTGCAAAAATTAATTCGGCAACATTTGTCGATGATTATTCCAATCGTATGGCTCTTTTGATTCTGCTTCCAACATCAGGTTGCCATCATGGGGATTCCACATTAACCATTTCCTAAAAACCATTCCATTTGTCATTTGCATATATTCTTCAAGATGTGCATCGCTAAAATCTGCATGCCGATAATCCCAACTTGTTCCTTGTGGATATAAATCACTAAATCTGGCGAGAAATCCAACATGCAAACCATGTTTTTGCTCCGAGACAGTTAATAGTGTGCCGTCTCCAGTCCTCGAGCGCATCTCATAAATAGGGCTTGTGATTTTTGCCATTGATGTGTAGGTGGTTATGGATGGAATTGACCAAAGAACAATGGGACATTGTGGCGGCGGTTCTTCCGCCGGACAAAGTGCGGGCCGATGGTCGCGGGCG
>DASQOZ010000107.1:0-19294 GCA_035644195.1 Candidatus Methylomirabilota bacterium
CGCCCGCGACCATCGGCCCGCACTTTGTCCGGCGGAAGAACCGCCGCCACAATGTCCCATTGTTCTTTGGTCAATTCCATCCATAACCACCTACACATCAATGGCAAAAATCACAAGCCCTATTTATGAGATGCGCTCGAGAAATTCTTCGCGACTTCCGCCCAGTTCACGACGTTCCAGAACGCCTTGAGATAATCCGCGCGCTTGTTTTGATATTTCAGATAATACGCGTGTTCCCAGACATCGCAGCCGATGACCGGCTTGCCTTCGCAACCGGCGATGGCTTTGCCCATCATCGGATTATCCTGGTTCGCCGTCGAAACGATTTCCAGTTTGCCATTATTGCTCACGAGCCAGACCCAGCCGCTGCCGAAACGTCCGATGCCCGCCGCTTCAAATTTTGCTTTGAACTCATCGAAGCTGCCGAACGCCGCCTTGATGTCGTCTGCGAGTTTGCCGGTCGGCGCGCCGCCGGCCTTCGGGCCGAGAATCTTCCAGAAGAACGAATGATTCGCGTGGCCTCCGCCGTTGTTGCGGACGGGACCGCGAATATTTTCCGGCACAGACGCGATGTCTTTGATCAGGTCGCAGATGGATTTGGCTTCCAGCGCGGCGTTGCCGGCGATGGCCTTGTTGAGATTGTCCACATAAGCCTTGTGATGGCGGTCGTGATGGATTTCCATCGTGGCCTTGTCAATGTGTGGTTCCAAAGCATCGGACGGATACGGAAGTGACGGTAATTCATGTGCCATAATTTTCCTTTTTGTTCCTTTGTTAAAATGTTGGAAACCCAAGTTGCTTCAACGGTGGATGAAAATCAAGCGTGGTTTATTTCTTTAGGGCAATTTTTGCGGTGTGATGAGCGGAATCGGTCGGGTTGCTTTTTTGGGCGTCATGCAGATTTTTATCGTGGATAAATTGACTGGTTCAGAAAATTCGTTGCGCAGGTCAGAAACGCTGGCCGCCGGAAAAATTGGAAAACCAAATCCGCTGGTGACAATGCTTGCGGTGGGAGGCTTCATATTCTTGCATGAACTTCTGGAAGCCGCGAATTGTCATTGTCTTTTTGCAATGGTGCTATACCAGATTCCCGAAGCGGTGAAGACCAGGCTGCATCCGGCGGTGAACCATATGAGGAATGGCACGGGTAAATAAAACCACGCGCCGATTGCGCCCGCCGCCGAAAGCCCGCCGCAAAGAAAAGAATAAAACGCACTGGCACGCGCGCTTTGCACGCTCTTTTGCAGGATCAATTGCATGGCTTTATCGTCGCGCGCGAGAGCTGCGGCACAAGCATCCGAACACGTCATGCGTTGCGCGGATGATTTCGCACAATCAGCGCACAGGGCGCGTCCGCAATAAGCGCAAATGCCGACGGCTTCGGAATTATGGGCGGGGCATTTCATGCGACTATATTTTCGGCAATTCTACAAAATTTTTCAGCAGTTGCAAGCCGACCTTCTGGCTTTTCTCCGGGTGAAATTGCGTGGCGAAAACATTGTCGCGCCAGACGGATGACGCAAAGGTGTCGCCGTAATCCGTGCGCGTCGCGACGATGGATTTGTCCACCGGCTGCGGAAAAAAACTGTGGACAAAATAAACGTAGCTGCCGTTTTCAATTCCGCGAAACAACGGGCAATCCGTTTTCGTGATTTCAATCTGATTCCAGCCGATCTGCGGGATTTTCAAGCCGGGCTTTTCCGTGAAGCGGACGACGCTGCCTTGAAAAATTCCGAGTCCGGCCGCGCAGGAATTGAATTCCTCGCTCCGTTCAAACAGCGCCTGATAGCCGACGCAGATGCCGAGAAACGGTTTGCCGGTCTTGATGAAATCGCGCGCGGCTTCGAGCAATTCCTGTTTGCGCAGCGCGTTGATGCAATCGTCGAACGCGCCGACGCCGGGCAAAACCATCGCCCGCGCATCGCCGATCTCGCGCGGCGTCTGCGCGACACGCACCTGCGCGCCGACCTTGAGCAGCGATTTGTGGACGCTGCGCAGGTTGCCGGAGCCGTAATCGAGAAGAGCAATCATTTTTTTGATTTTAAGGCGCGTCGGCATTTCAGCAATTCACGAATCTGGATGATGTGCGCCAAATCTTTATCGCGTCGGAGCGTTTCCTTGCTTTTCAAAATCCTTTCCAGTTTCAGAACGGAAATTTTTTTTCCACGAAAAATCATTTTCTTTGCATGCCTAGATTCTGCCTTGAAGGAATCAATTCCGCCAACGTCTCCAAAAATAAAATTCACGGGAGTTCCATCCGACGTATAGACGACTGTATTTGCACCAATTACGCAGCCAATGGAACGCGCAAGATTTTGGACGCGCATATATTGTCGCGGTGGCAGATCAACCCAAATATCAACGTCCATGGTTGTCCCCATGACGCCTTGCACGATCGCGGCAGACATGCCAATCAGCATGTAGCGGATTTTTTCCGCTTCAAGGGCTTCCAATAACCGAGCGACCGGATGAAGTTTTCGTTGAGTTGCCATCGTTCTTCGGGAGTTGCGGCCAGACCAAGCGCGTGGACGGATTTCTCGTCGTCGCTCAAGCCGCGCACGTGTTTTAACCGCGCGAGCATTTTCGCGGCACGTTCCGGCAATGGCGGCAAAACTTTCGATTTCCGTTTCACAAAACAAATATATCAAACTGTTTTTGCCAGTTCACGCTCTGTTTTTAACCGCAATTGCCCGCACGCGGCGTCAATGTCCCCGCCTTTTTCGCGGCGCAATGTTGCAGTGACATTTTGTTTTTCGAGCGCGTCGAGAAATGCTTCGCAAACGTCCTCGCCCGGACGTTCCCATGACAAGCCTTCGACTTTGTTGTAGGGAATCAGATTTACTTTTGCGAAAAGTCTTTTGGCGAGCGAGGCGAGCGGCTTGGTCTGTTCAAGCGAATCGTTGACACCGGCGATCAAAATATATTCGAACGTGATCATCCGGCCTTTTTCGTGCTGATATTCCTCGCAGGCGTTGACGAGTTCCTTGAGCGGATATTTGCGGTTCACCGGCATGATTTTGTTCCGAACGTCATCTGTCGCGCCGTGCAGGGAAATGGCGAGGCGAAATTGCATCGGCTCGTTCGCGAGCTTGCGGATTTGCGGCGCAAGGCCGCTGGTCGAAATGGTGATTTTCCGCGCGCCAATGTTTCCACCCCACGGCGCATTCAAAATTTTCAATGCCTTGATCAAATTGTCGTAATTTGCCAGCGGCTCGCCCATGCCCATGACGACAATGTTGTTGACAAGGCGTTCGTTGGTTTGGGCTTTATGTTCGTTGACGTTCCATCGTTCCACCGCCAAAACCTGTTCGACAATTTCGTCGGGCGTAAGATTGCGTTTCCAGCCTTCGAGTCCGCTCGCGCAAAATTTGCAGCCGTAAGCGCAGCCGACTTGCGTGGAAATGCAGAGCGTGTGTCGGTCGCTGGCGTCGCCGTAAAGCGCAGGATTCGCCGGAATCAAAACGCTTTCGATGAGCGAATGGTCGGCCAGCCGCCAAAGAAATTTTTGCGTCGTGTCATGCGAACCTTGCTTGCGAACTAATTCCAGATTTTGCAGCGGGAAATTTTTCTGCAACAACTCGCGCAAAGCTTTCGGCAAATTGGTCATCGCATCCCAGTTTGTGACGTGGCGGGCATAAAGCCATTCGAGCACTTGCGTGACGCGATAAACCGGCTGTTCCCAATTTTTGAATTGCGCTTCCAATTCCTCACGGGCCAGGGATTTGATGTCAGTCGGCATAAATTTTAATACGTCAGCAATTCCAGCAGGCGCGTGCTTTCATTTGCCAATTCCCAATGAGCGCCGCGTTTGACGACGAGTTTGCGGCATGGATTCGCTTTTTCCTCGGCTTCGTTCACGGAAAGCAACTGGAATTTCGCTTTGCCTTTGATTTCCGATTCGGCGCGCGGCATCAAAATGAACGGAACACCATTGTAATTGAGCACGATTTCACAACCGGCAACCCCTTCTTTTTCCGCGACGGAATTTTTGACTACAAGCATCGGATAACGTTTCAAATACGGAAAGTTGGTCGCGCGCACAAGCACGCGGCAAAGCTCCGTCTGGCTACGAATAAAATTGAGGAGGCTGAAATTCGTGCCGTTAAAATGTTCGGCGAGCAAAATTTGGCGCGGATCGAGGCCGTTGAGATTTTGTCCGTTCCATTCGCCATGATCATTGCGTTCGCCGGGCGAAGCCTTTTTGAACCACGACGCAAAATTGTCGTTGATCAAGACATTCAATTCAAAATGCACATGCGCGCGCTCTTTCAAAATCGTTTCAGCATTGGACGTCCGACCCATCGTGGCGATGACTTGTCCGGCTTTGACCGCGCCGCCAATTTTTAATTCCGGCTGGATCGCGCTCAAATGCGCGTAAAGCGAATAAATTTCCATTCCTTCGACAATGTGGCGCACGACGATATAATTTCCGTAATTCGACAGCGAAGGTTTCTTGCTGAAATAAACGATTATGCCGTCGGCGGTGGCCATGACGGGATCGGTCGGCTCGCCGCGCCGGTCGGTTTGCAGATGGCGGATGTCAATGCCTTCGTGCATCCGCCAGCCGTCGTTGCGCACGCAGCCGAAACTGCCGCTCGTCCACGGCTTGTCCGGCGCGGTCGGCGCGAAAAAGGCCGATGGATTTCCCGCGACAAACAGATTGGTGTTGGCCGTCGGAAAATGAAATGGAGACTGCGCAAAAAGATTTGTGGAAAAGTATAAAAGCAAGATTGCCGTAGCGGCGGCTCGGCAGGGCGCTGCTAATTTCAGCAGATTGAAAAATGCGGCTTTCTGCCGAAAGCCGCTACTCGCACATTGAAAAGAAATCATCTGAATGTTTTGAGTTGTCCCTTGCGGATTTTTTGGGCGACGTTGTTGAGTCCGAGGACAAGATTATCCATCTCATCGCGCGAGGCGTCCGGCGTGAACGTCAAAACGCCATCGGCAATGCGGCGTGTGATGAGCGGGGCGGAAAGCCAGCGTCCATCTTTCAGTTTTTCACCCCACTGTCCGAAAATGGCGAAGTGTTTTCCCGGATTGGCCGCGGAATATTGTTCGAGAATCCATGCCGCATTTTCGTTGAACTGGATTTGAAGCGCAAAACCTCCCGGCGCATTGATGATTCTTGCGCCGGCGATGTCCGCCTCTGTCAAAATCGCCTCTGTCAAAATCGTCGCCAACATCGGCGTCGAACGCAAAATGGAAACGGTTTGGCTCGTCGCCGTCGGAACGGTGACTTCGATGTGAACACGCAATGCGGCGACAGCGGATTTGTTTTTATCCGTCTGGCAGCCGCAAAGCAGCGCAAGCGCCAAAGCCGGCGCGAAATAGAGATTGAATTGTCCGGGCCAAATTCGCATAGTGCTATCACAAAACCGCAACACACGAACAAAGTAAAGAATTATGGGAAGACAATACAACAAAACCATCAAACGAAAACGCCGCGTCAGCTATCTCAAACGCAAAAATGCGCAGGCTAAAGCAAAAAGACCTGCCGCAAAGAAAAGTTAATCCGCGTTCTCAAAAAATTAAGCCGCCCAAATTTTTGGGCGGTCTTTTTTATTTACTGATGCCGCGTTCGCTCGTGCGAACGAATTGGATTAAATGTTTCACTTCCGGCAGCGGCGACATTTTTTTTTCCACCTTCGCAATCGCATTTGAAACGGTCAATCCTTCGCGAAATAAAATTTTATACGCCGTCCGCAATGCGCCTTGCGCTTCGTCGGAAATGCCGTTGCGTTCCATGCCGGTCTTGTTGACGGTGCGCGTTTCCGCCGGATTGCCGTCGGCCATCATAAACGGCGGAACGTCCTGCACGACTTTTGAACAGCCGCCGACCATCGCCATTTTTCCGATGCGACAAAATTGATGCACCGCCGCCAGTCCGCCGATGACCGCAAAATCTTCGACGGTCACATGACCGGCAAGCGTCGCAACATTCGACATGATGATGCGATTTCCGAGCGTGCAATTATGTGCGATGTGGCAATATGCGAGAATCGTGTTGTGCGAGCCAACGCGCGTGGTTTCTCTATCGCCGGTCGCGCTGTGAATCGTGACGTATTCGCGGAAGGTGTTGCCGTCGCCGATTTCCGTGCGCGTGATTCCGCCGCGCCATTTCAAATCCTGCGTCTTCAACCCGATGCTCGCGAATGGAAAAATTTCGTTTTCGCGTCCGAGTTTCGTATGGCCGTCAATGACCACATGCGAATGCAATTTGCATTTGTCGCCGAGAATCACATTTTCGCCAATCACGCAATACGGTCCGATTTCGCAATTTTTTCCAATTTGCGCTTTGGGATGAATGATTGCAGTCGGATGAAGCATAATTATTCTCCGCGAAGCATGAAAGTCACTTCGGCTTCGCTGACAATTTCATCGTCCACTTTGCAAACGCCCTTGGCCTTGCCGAGTTTGCCGCGCATTTTCATCATCTCGACTTCGACGACCAGAACGTCGCCGGGCAAAACCGGTTTGCGCCATTTCACATCGTTCGCTGCCATGAAATACGCGATTTGTCCCGCGTTTTCGGCCTGCCGCAGCATGAGAATTCCCGCCGTTTGCGCGATGGTTTCCAGTTGCAGCACGCCGGGCATGATGGGATGACCCGGAAAATGTCCCTGAAAATACGGTTCGTTGATGGTGACATTTTTGAAAGCCGTGATTTTGTTTCCGTCAATTTTTGAAACTCCATCCACGAGCAAAAACGGATAACGATGCGGAAGAATTTGCATCACTTGTTCAGCGTCCAATTCCGCGCCGAGCCGCATTTGTTCCAGCAACGCGTTTTTTTTCTCGGCATTTTTTTGCAAATCCGGCGGCGGGCCGAACGCCTGCGCCGCGCGCAATGGCTTGTTCATTTGCGCCTGAATCAATTTTGCAAACTCGCAATTCGCCGCGTGGCTCGGCTTGATGGCGATCAAATGTCCGCGAATGGATTTTCCGAGCAGCGACAAGTCACCGATGATGTCGAGCATCTTATGCCGGACGAATTCTTCGGGATAACGCAGCGGCTCCGTCGTCAGAACTGCGTCGTCACGGATGACAATCGCATTTTCAAGGTTGCCGCCCTTGATGAGATTATTTTTGATGAGATGCTCGATCTCTTCGTAAAAGCAAAATGTCCGCGCGTGCGACAATTCCTTTTCCCAATTCTTCGGCGTGATTTCAGTGCTGTAAAATTGCGTGAATCTTCCATGCTTGCCCGCGCTGGTGCAGGTGACCTTGAAGCCTTCGTCGGGAAAAAGCGTCATCATCGTTTCGCCGGATTCCAGTTCAATCGGTTCGGACGGCGAATAAAATTCTTTTTTTTCGGCCTGCGGTGCGAAACCAGCGGCTTGGATGATTTTGCAAAATTCGCGCGAACTGCCGTCGGCGATTGGCGGTTCGTTCGCGTCCAATTCGATGACGGCGTTATCAATTCCAAAACCGGCGAGCGCGGCGAGAACGTGTTCGACGGTATGAACTTTTACATTTCCTTTGGCAAGCGTCGTAGAGCGGTTTGTCTCTGAAACATTTTCCACGCGCGCCTCGATTTCCGGCTTGCCATCAAGATCAACGCGGCGAAACCGCACGCCGCTGTTCGCGGGCGCTGGCAAAATCGTCATGTTGACCCGATTGCCGCTGTGCAGGCCGATGCCGGAAAAAGTGACGGCGCGATTCAAGGTTTGCTGATTGAGCACGGCGAGATTAGACAAAACATGGGCGTAATTGGCAAGATTGCACTTGTTTATCTGCGTCTCCGCGAGTCTGCGGTTCAATTTGCCTTTTCCCGACAGCTTTTCCGAATTAACCTGCCATCGTGAATTGGTTCACTGACCGGCATTTCTTTTTGCTCGCCGTGGCGGTTTACGGCGCAAGCGCGGTGTATTCGGTTTTCCTTTGGCGACGCGGTTTTCGCCGGGACGACCATGTGAATTATTTCCTGCTCCTCGCCGCCGCCGCGTTGCAAACGACGGCGATGGTCCGGCGCGGTTTTTCTTTCCACAGTTGCCCGATCAATAATCTTTACGAAGCAACGACGTTCCTCTCGTGGACAATTGTTGCAATTTATCTCGTCGTTGGCATCGCGCATCAATTGCGGTTCCTCGGAGCATTTGCATCGCCGGTTCTCTTCGGCATCGGCGTGTTCGCGCTCATGCCGTCGCTCGATCCGCCGCACGGACTGCAGCCGGATTTTTCCAATGGTCTCGTCAGCCTTCACGCCTCGATGATTCTTCTCGCTTATGGCGCATTTGGACTCGGCGCGATTTCGGCGGGAATGTTTCTGGCACAGCAACACGATTTGAAATTCCATAAACTTCGAGCCGTGTTGTCGTTGCTGCCGCCGATTCAACGGCTCGAACTCGTCACGTTCCGGCTCGTGCTTGCCGGTTTTATTTTGTTCACGATCGGGCTTGCCCTTGGCCCGCATTTGCCGAAAAAAACAGATGAAAATTACTGGTCCGATCCGAAAACACTTTGGTCAATCTTCATGTGGCTCGGCTATCTTGCGCTGTTGCTCGCGCACTGGAGGCGCGCGCAATCCAACCGCGCTTTCGCGACCAGCGTTATTGCCGCATTCGCGTTCTTGCTGCTGACATTTTGGGGCACGAACCTGCTTTCAACTTTGCATCATCAGCCATGAATGTCGTCGTCATCGGCTTGAGCCATCACACGTCGCCCGTTGAATTGCGGGAACGGTTCGCCTTTGCCGAAGCGAAAATTCCCGATGCGCTCAAATTTTTGCGCGACTCCGGCATCGCCGATGAAGCGGTGATTCTCTCTACATGTAATCGCGTGGAAATTTACGCCGCAACTTCACTTGAGCCTGCGAAAGCATTTGCTGAATTGAAAAACTTTCTTAAAACAACTCACGCTTTCGATGAGCCGTTTGACGACAAACTTTACGCGCTCGCCGGTTCGCAAAGCCTTCAGCATTTGTTCAAAGTCGCGTGCGGGCTTGATTCGATGGTGCTCGGCGAAACGGAAATTCTCGGCCAGCTCAAAGATGCCTACAAACTCGCGCATCAGCACGGTCACACTGGCGCGCGATTGAACAAAGCCTTTCAACGCGCATTCCATGTTGCCAAACACATTCGCACGCACACGAACATTCAGCGAGGCAGCGTGTCCGTTGCGTCAGTTGCGGTTGAACTTGCGGAAAAAATTTTCAGTTCGCTCGCCGAACGCGACGTGCTTGTCATCGGCGCGGGTGATACCAGCGAGAAAGTTGCGCGCGCATTGCTCTCGCGCGGCGCGAAAAGCATCATCGTCGCCAGCCGCTTGTTTGAACGCGCGCAGATTCTTGCGAAGGAATTTGGCGGACGCGCCGTGCAATTCGACGATTGGGCAGGGGAGTTCGAGCGGATTGACATCGCCATCAGCAGCACTTCCGCACCGCATCATATTTTGGATCGCGCGCGCCTTGAGCCGCTCATGAAACACCGCAAAGACCGACCGCTGCTGCTCATTGACATCGCCGTGCCGCGCGATGTTGACCCCGCCGTGAATTTTCTGGAGAACGTTTATCTCTACAACATTGACGACCTGCAAGCCATCGCGGACGACCACCTCAAGCAACGCAAAGAAGAAATCGTCCGCTGCGAAAAAATCATCGGCGAAAAGGTGAACGCCTTGCTCGACACGCGAAGCGAAAAAACTATCGCCACAAATGTTTCGGATACTTGCGCTGAAGTTCCGATTTGATTTTCGGATAATGCTCGCGCCAGAAATTTGCGAGGTCTTGCGTCACTTGAATCGGTTTCATCCCCGGCGTCAAAATGTGAACCGTCACGGGAATTTTGCCTGTCGCAATCTTCGGCGTCTGGTTCACGTCATACAATTCCTGGATGCGCAGCGAAATGAACGGCGATTTGCCATTTTCATAATTCACTTTCGGGGTTCGACCATTCGGCAACGTCAATCTTTCCGGCGCATGTTTGTGCAGCAACTCGCGCTGCGATTGCGAAAGCCACGACATGACAATCGGCTTAACTTCACGTTCCTTGATTTCTTTGTAACTCACTGCGCCGTGGCAAAGCTGTTCGATGATATGCTTTTTGTCGTCGTCGCCAAATGGCGGCAATTGCAATTCGGGACAGTTCGCGCAAAGAAAATTCAGCCGCGCAAGCCATTGCTCAACCGAATGATCCCAATTTGGCAACGGCAATCGTTCTGCGAGAATTTCATCCGCCAAAATTTTTGCGCCTGCATCGGCGGGCGGCGGTTCAATTCGTTTTGCCGACAACGCCAGTCCGCGAAATTTCAAAAGTTCAGCGGCGACAACCCTCTTTTGCGTGGAATCAAACTGCACCCGCAAATCAGATTCCAAATTTTCAGGAAACAATTCGCGCAGCCAGCCAGCTTCAATCGCCGTTGCCAGCGAAAGAATCGTGTTCATTTCTTTGTCTCGTGTTTCGACTTCGCGGATTTCTGCCGCGACAAACAAATCACTTTTTCCGACAACACTTTCGCGCGCTAAAACACCCCGACGGTTATGAACTAATTCACAGCGCAACGTGCCTTGATCCATCCGTCGTGCGACGCGATCTGAAAACCCGATGAGAATACATTTTTGCAAAGCTTCGTCTTTGACTTCGCGCGGTTTGGCGTCGAGACCTTCGCGTTCGGCAATTCGCAAAAACTGTTCAAGCAATGGCCCGACCTGTCGTGCGGTGATGGCGTGAATTCCCAATTTGCGGCAGGCGTCGAGCCGAAATTGATTGTTCGCTGCATAAGTCCAAGCGCGCATGAGAATCCAAAAATCTGACGATGCCTTTTCGCCAAGTAAATCTTCGCGCAATTCGTTTGTCGCCTTGTCCACGTTTCGCAAAAGCAGATCGCGTCCTTGCGTGAGCGCGGCAACGAGCGCGGCTTGATAAACACAATTGTATTCCTGCGCCGCGAGCAACATTCGCGAATAGCGCGGATGCAACGGGAACGCCAGCATCTTGCGGCCAATTTCAGTTATTTGTAGCGGCGCTCTGTGAGCGCCGTCATTTCGGCGGTCGCAGACCGCCGCTACAGATTTCAATGCGCCCAAATCCATCAATAATTCCTCCGCGTGCGTCAGCGAAATTTCATCCGGTTTTTCTAGCCAGCGAAATTTCCGCAAATCGTCAACACCCGCCGCTTTCAAAGTCAAAACCACTTCCGCGAGGTCGAGCCGTTTGATTTCCGGTAATTCCTGAATCGCGCGGTGGCCGTGTTCTTCGCGCGACCACAATCTCATGCAAACGCCCGGCGCAGTTCGTCCCGCGCGACCTGCGCGCTGGTCGGCAGATGATTGCGAAATCTTTTCGATGAGCAGCGTGTTGATGCCGCGATTGGCGTCATATCGCGCGATGCGCGCGAGGCCGGAATCAATCACGAGACGAACGCCATCAATCGTCAGCGACGTTTCCGCGACGTTTGTGGCAACGACAACTTTGCGTTTATCATAACGTGCGACGGCAGCGTCTTGCAATTTCGGTTCAAGCTCGCCGTGTAAAGGCAGTAAAATAAATCCTTTCGATTCCGGTGTGTGGCGAATCGCTTCAATTGTTTGAGAAATCTCAAATCCGCCCGGCATGAAAACCAAAACATCGCCTTCGCCGCCATTGGAAACGTAATTTGCAAATGCATCAGCGGCTTGTTCCCAAGTCGGGCGTTTGTCTGTGTAGCCCGGCTCCGCGGCGTATTCGACTTCGACCGGATAAACGCGACCGGTGGATGACAGGACGGAGCAACCGAACGCACAACCCTCACCCGGCCTTTGGCCACCCTCTCCCATCGGATGGGAGAGGGGCTGGGGGTGAGGGCTGCGAACTTCAGAAAGATAATTTTCCAATTCACCCGCGTTCAGCGTCGCGGACATGACGATGAGATTCAGGTCGGCGCGATGCTGCTCCTGCAAATCGAGCGCGCGGGCGAGCGTGATGTCGCCGTAAAGATGCCGCTCATGAAATTCATCAAAAATGAGAACGGACACGCCGCGCAATTTCGGGTCTTCAATCATTTGCCGCAGCAAAACGCCTTCGGTCACGAAGCGGATTTTGGTTTTGGCCGACGTGACATTTTCAAATCGGATTTGATAGCCGACTTCTTCGCCGAGTTTCACACCAAGTTCTTGCGCGACGCGCGCGGCGAGCAAACGCGTGGCAAGGCGGCGCGGTTGAAGAATGACGACTTGTCCATCGCGCAAAAAATCGTGCCGCAAAAGCATTTGGGGAACTTGCGTGGATTTGCCGGAGCCGGTCGGCGCGGACAAAATCAATCGCCGGTCGGCGCGCAGGCGCGAAATGATTTCGCTTTCGATTTCGTAAATGGGCAGACGATTGTTCATTAACGTAGCCATCGTAGCAATTCGCTTGCACCAAAGAAAATAAAACGCTTGAAACGTTCCGAAATTTATATGCTAATTGTTAGCGTTCGATTGAATTTGGGGTTTATGAAGCAATTGAACTAAATCCTAAATTTGCCGAGGCTTATAATTCTAGGGGCAACGTCAAACGTGCTGTCTTGGATTATCCCGGCGCGATTGCCGACTACGAGAAAGCGATTAAAATTTATCCTCAATTCTATGAGGCTCAAACCAATCGTAATTACACGATAAAACTACAGGTTTCTTCCGCTCGAAAATAAATCAGGCCAGCGCCCAGCCGGGCTTGATTTCTTCGTCGAGCGATGGAACGGAAATGCTTTGCTTCAATTTCCGTTCGGCGAGAATGCCAATCATTCCGGCGTTGTCGGTGCAAAGATTTTTTTCGGCGAGGCGCAAATCAAATCCATTTTTTTCGCAGGCGCGTTCCAATTCGTTTCGCAAGGCGCGATTGCACGTCACGCCGCCGGACGCGGTCACGCAGCGAACGCCGTTTCGATTTGCAGCGCGGATGGTTTTTGTCACCAGCACGTCAACGATGGCGGCCTGGATGCTGGCGCAGAGGTCGCGAATTTTTTGCGGGTCATCCAGCAACGCCGGATTGGCGCGCAGAAAATAGCGCACGGAAGTTTTCAAGCCGCTGAAACTGAAATCGTCATTCGCGTCGTGGAGCAGGGGACGTGGAAAATCAAATGCCTTTGGATTTCCCGATTCCGCCAATTTATCAATTTCCGGCCCAGCGGGATAATTCAAGCCCATCATTTTTCCGGTTTTGTCGAAACATTCGCCGGCGGCGTCATCAATCGTCGAGCCGAGGACGCGATGCTTCAATTCGGATTCAACGAGCACGAGCATCGTGTGGCCACCGCTGACGATGAGGGAAATGTTGGGTTGAAGTTTCGAGAAGTCGGCAACGGGCAAATCCTCACCCCTCACCCCGGCCCTCTCCCCTCGGAGGGGCGAGGGAGAAGCATTTTGAATCCACGGCGAATAAAGATGCGCTTCGTGATGGTTGATGCCGATGAACGGTTTTCGCAGAGCAAATGCAACTGCTTGCGCGGCCTTGAGTCCGACGAGCAACGCCATTGGCAAACCCGGCCCTTGCGTGGCAGTGACGGCGTCAATTTCCGCAATGGAAATTTTTGCGTCGTTCAAAGCGGTTCGCGCAACGGGCAAAAGATTTTTCAGATGTTCGCGCGCGGCAAGTTCGGGAACGACGCCGCCATATTCGGCGTGAAGTTCGACTTGCGAAGAAATGGCATTGGACAAAATGCTGCCATCGCGCACGACGGCGGCGCTGGTTTCATCGCAGGAAGTTTCGATTGCCAGAATTGTCACTAGTTTATTTTTAACCACGAATAGACACGAATAAACACAAATTAAAAATCTCTGTGATCTTTCGTTCGAATGATTCGTGTCAGTTTGTGTTTATTGGTGGTTTTTTACTTCGCCGCGACTTTTTCCGGTTTTGAAAATTCGCCGTAAAGCAAAAGGCTTTTGAGCAAATCTTCGGCGCGCTGGAGTTGCACATCTTGAATTTTTTTAATGCGCATCCGGTTGGTTTCATTGAGCGATTCGATTCCACCGGGCGAGCGCTTCATCAGTAGCGCGGCTTCCTCTTCGTCGCTCATCGGCACAATGATGTCCGGCGTGACGCCATGCTCGTGGATGACTTTATGGCTCGGCGTGTAATATTTTGCGACGGTGAGTTTGAGCGCGGAGCCGTCGTCGAACGGGAAAATACTTTGCACCGAACCTTTGCCGAACGTTTTTTGGCCGAGGATGACCGCGCGATGCAAATCCTGCAGACAGCCGGTGACGATTTCCGCGGCGCTCGCGCTGCCCAAATTGACAAGCACGACCATCGGGGCTCCATCCAATTCATCGCCGCGTCCATCGGCGCGGCGGATGGAATTTTCGCGCGGGTCGCGGCCTTCGGTGGAAACGACCAATTGTCCGCGCGGCAAAAATTTTCCGCTCACTTCGACGGCCTCATCCAGCAGGCCGCCGGGATTCCAGCGCAAATCAAGGATCAATCCCTTCATGTCCTGCGCTTTTAATTTTTTCAGCGCGGCTTCGAGTTCGTCGCCGGTGCGGTCACCAAATTCATTGAGGCGGATGTAACCGATTTTGTCGTCGCCGAGCGGGAATTCTTTTTTACTGTTGATGTCTTTGACCATGTCCATCTGGATGATGGCGCGCTTGAGCGTGAACGTTTTTTCCGCGCCGGTCGCGGGACGTTGGATCGTCACGACGACTTGCGTGCCGGGTTCGCCTCGAAGTTGTTTGACCACCTCGCCCAGCGGCGTCGCCTTTTCGATGTCCTTGCCATCAACTTTCATGATGCGGTCTCCGGTCAAAATGCCCGCGCGAAATCCGGGCGAATCTTCCATCGGCGCGACGACGGTGACATAGCCGTCCTTCATCGAAACGACGAGACCAAGCCCGCCAAATTCGCCCTGCGTGTCGTCCTGCAAGCGTTGATAATCCTGCGGGTCCAGAAATTCGCTGTGCGGATCGAGCGTGTTGACCATGCCTTTGATCGCTGAATAAGTGAGGCTGTGATATGTCAAATTCGTGCCGTCCACATATTCCGTGCGAACTTTTTGCAGCACATTGGCGAACAAATCCAGGCCGGCAACGGGAGAATCTTTCGCCTGCGACGCGCGCGCTGAATCAAAATAGATTCCCGCGCCGATCGCCAGATTCAACACCAGCAACACAATCACCGAGCCAAAAATCAATTGTCGTTTCATCTTGAGTATTTTTACCACCAAGTCACAAAGTCACAAAGATGAAAAAGCAACGCCATTTACATCCGACAAAAGAAAGTTTTGCCTGAACTTGGTGACTTTGTGTCTTGGTGGTTAAAAGTTTTTTAGCAAGGTTTCGATGAACGGCAAATCGCCCGGCACCGTGACTTTTGGATTTGGGGCAATGCTCGATACGAGCCGCACGGGCTGGCCAATCAGCTCGCACGCCGCCGTGTCGTCCGTGAAAATTAAATTTTTCTGTCGCGCAGTGGAAATGGCGCGGCGAATGATTTCCACGCGAAACGTCTGCGGCGTTTGCACCGCCCAAAGCCTTGAACGGTCGAGCGTCCGTTGAATCAGGCGGCCATCCTTGGATTCCTTGATTGTGTCCGTGACCGGTTGCGATGCGACTGCCGCGCCTGTTTCTTCCGCTCTCTTAATTGTTGCCGCGATTAATTCCTCGCTCACACAAGGCCGGGCCGCGTCGTGGATCGCCACGATTTCCGTGAGCGCCGAGAGCGATTCCAATCCGTTCCAAACCGAATCCTGCCGTTCCGCGCCGCCGCCGACGACGCGAAACGGTTTTTGGAAATGAAATTGCGCCGCCAGTTTCTTAAATTCTTTTTGCCGCCCTTCACTTGCGACCAAGACAATTTCATCAATGCACTTCGCGTCATTAAATCTTTGCCATGTGTGCGCGATGACAGGGCGTCCAGCGAGTTCGAGAAATAATTTATCCGAACCCATGCGCGTGCCTTTGCCGGCGGCGACTAAAATTGCTGCGTTCATTTCCGAAAGTCTAAAGTCCAAGGCCAAGAATGTCATACACTTTTCCAAAAAAGGACTTGTCAATGTCCGGCGAAAGGCTTAAATCCAAAACCGTCGGTCAAAACTATGTAACCTTAGGAACTTGGTTCAAGGAAGTAGGTAAGTCAGAGGCCGACTTGGGAACTTTATTGAGCGACTTACCCGAGTCAGAGATGGACAATGGAACTTTATCAGCCAAAAAAGGCCGGTTGGAGATGAAATGGCGGGATTGTGAATTGCTTCGGCTGTTTTTATTCAGATTGTTGCCAATCCAAAACTTTCAATTGAATCGTCCGACTGCCGTTGAATTGGTTGATTTGCGGTTGAAATGCCAAATCGAATTTACCGACGGGCAACGATTTATCGCCGCTGTTCCACCAAACCGCTCCGTGTTTGGCAGTTCCATCCGTCACCCACATTTTGACGTGTTGTTTTTGCGCGCCCATCTTTTGAAGCGGTTTTGCGTGCGACAAATTGCGCGCGCAGAATTGAATCGCGGAATTTCCTTGTCCGTGCGGTTTCAATTTTTCCAATTCCGCGAACGTTTGAAAATTGATTTCATCCAAACCGACTTCCGCATCGAGCCGCAATGACGGTTGCAAATCGTCTGGTTTCAAATGTCGGCGCGCCATTTCATTCAACTTTTCGCGCAGCAAATCAATTTTATCCGGCAAAATGCTCAAGCCCGCCGCCATCGCGTGACCGCCGTGGCGAATCAAATGTTCTTTGCATTCGTTCAGCGCTTTTGCCAAATCAAATCCGGCGATGCTGCGGCCCGAACCGCGCATCTCACCGTTCTCGCCGCCGATGATGATGGTCGGGCGATAAAATTCCTGCAACACGCGCGAGGCAACGATGCCGACGACGCCGATGTGCCAGAGCAATTGTCCTTCGACGATGACGAAATGATTTTGGGAATCAAATTTCGCGCGGATCGTGCCGACGACTTCCTCGACAATTGTCTTTTCAATTTTTTGCCGCTCGCGATTTCGCAAATCCAGATTTTGCGCCAGCGGCATGGCTTCTTCCAAATTTTTGGCGAGCAGCAAGTGCAATGATTCTTCGGCAGTTTCCAAACGTCCGGCGGCGTTCAGTCGCGGCGCGAGTTGAAAACCGACTTCATAAGTCCCGATTTTGTCCTGTATTTGCGCGACTTTTTTTAACGCGAGAATTCCGGTGCGTTTGGTTTCGTTGAGTTGCCGCAAACCGGCGGAGACTAAAATCCGATTCTCGCCGGTAAGCGGAACCAAATCGGCGATGGTTCCAAGCGCGACCAAATCGAGCAGCGGTTTCAAATCAAATTCCGCCGCGCCGGGCAGATTCATTTCACGTCCGCGTTTGAGAATTGCGTGAGCAAGCTTGAAAGCCAAACCAACGGAACAAAGTTCGCGAAATGAAATTTCTTTCTCGCCCGCAAGTTGTGGATTTACCAGCGCAACCGCATCCGGCGCGGGATTTGAAATTTGATGGTGATCGAGAACGATTACGTCAACGCCGCGCGTTTTGAGCGAAGCGATTGTTTCAACAGCAGTCGAGCCGCAATCCACTGCGAGCAAAAGTGTGGTTGGAAATTTCTTGAGACAATTTTCCACGCCGTCGGCGCTCAAGCCATAACCTTCGGCGATGCGGCTTGGCAAATAAAATTCGACGCGCCATCCGAGCGCACGCAGAACTTCGACGAGTAGGGCAGTGGACGTGACGCCGTCAACGTCGTAATCGCCGAAAATGACGAGCGATTCGTTTTGTTCGCGCGCACGAAAAAGCCGCTCGACAGCTTTGTCCATGTTCGGCAGCAAAAAAGGGTCGGCGAGATTTTTGAGCCGAGGTTGCAGAAAATTTTCGTTCGCGGAAATTTCCTCAAAGCCGCGATTGACGAGGCATTGCGCGAGTAAGGGAGAAATTTTAAGTGTAGCCGCCAGTTGTCCCGCGAGAAGCGGTTGCGATGGCGCGAGCGACCAGCGAAATTTCATTTTAACCGCAGATTACGCGGATTGGGCGGATTAAAAAGCAAAATAGAATTAAATCCGCATAATCCGTGGTTACTTTTTTTTATGCCGCGCGGCGATGATGGATAACGCAATGGAGGCTGATAGAATCACAGCCACGATTAAAAGCGAATCTGTCGTCTTGATTTCTTTTTGATACCATGAGCGCTGTTCACCATGCGGTGCAATCAACATTTTTGCGCCGATAAAAACAAGGACGACCGACAGGCCGGTTTTCAGATAGCGAAAATAACCAATCGCGCCGGCGAGAAGAAAATACATCGAGCGCAGGCCGAGGATGGCAAAAACATTTGACGTGAAAATGATGAACGCCTTGCGCGTGACGGAAAAAACGGCGGGCACGGAATCCACGGCAAAGATCAAGTCGGTGGTTTCGATGAGCAACAGCACGAGCGCGAGCGGCGTGAGCGCGAATTTGCCATTGAGCTTCGTGAAAAATTTCTGTCCATGGAAATTTTCAGCGATGGGAAAAAATTTTCGAGCCAGCCGCAGCACGAGATTTTTTTCGGGTTCCATTTCTTCTTTTGAAAATGACATTTTGATTCCGGCCAGGACAAGAAATGCGCCAAAGACATAAAGAACCCAATCGAAGCGGTTGATGAGTGCGACGCCGCCGGCAATCATCGCGCCGCGCATGGCGAGCGCGCCGAGAATTCCCCAAAAGAGGAGGCGGTGCTGTTGCTCGGACGGGACGCGGAAATAGGAAAAAATAATCGCCATGACAAGGATGTTGTCCAGCGAGAGCGACAGTTCGATGACATAGCCGGTGGTGAATTGGATGGCTTCCTCCCGATTGCGCCAGTGTGCCAACGCCAGCGCGAAGAGCAGCGCCAGTGCAACCCAACCGGTGCTCCACATGGCGGCTTCCTTGAATTTAACGGCGCGAGCGCGGCGATGAAACGCGCCGAGGTCTAGCGCGAGAAAAAAGAGAACGCAAAGAATGAAGCCAATCCAATAGGCGGGCGTGATGGTGTTCATCGCGTTGAATCGTAATCGTAATCTTTTTCTTAATCCTAATCTCTTTGCAAAACTGGATTAAGATTACGATTAAGATTGGGAATAAGAAGAAAAATCAAACTTTCGCAGAGCCGGCATTTTGCATCGTCACTGCGGACGCGCCGATTTTCGGACGTTCGCCTTTGTGCCATTTCAGGACGACCCAGCTTGCGATGTAAATTGACGAATACGTTCCCGTCACGATGCCGACGAGGAATGTGAACGCAAAATCGTTGATGACGCCGCCGCCCCAAATATACAGACACGCCGTGGCGATGAACACGGTGCCGCTGGTGATGATCGTGCGGCTCAACGTCTGATTCAGCGCGGCGTTGATGACTTCGCGGAACGTGCCGCGCATTCCCAATTTCAAATCTTCGCGGATCCGGTCG
>DASQOZ010000108.1:0-16283 GCA_035644195.1 Candidatus Methylomirabilota bacterium
TGGCGGGCGTGTAGCCGGTGATGCCGGCGATGGCCGCGAGCGCGTCGCGGTCGGATTGGATGATGGAGGGTTGAATCCTCCGGGTCTGGTCTTTTGCCATACTATTTTCCTTTCGTTTGTTTTGTTGTTGGTTGGTTTGGGTGTCCCATACAGCAACGCACAGTCGGAGGTAGGGCGGGCAGTCCTCTGCCAGCCTCGGCAAGTGTCGCTGACACCGGCGCGCACGGAGTGACGCGCCTTACCGTAAATTGTTGAAATTGCAGGGAAATTGAAGGAAATCGGTCAATCGCATCGTGAAGCGACGGCGTTGAGGCTTGATGCGATGGCGTCGTATCATCATGCGACGGAGTTGCGTCGCCGTGCGCTGGCATAATCAAACTATGCGATGACGTTGCGAGCCAGTGAGATGGCGTCGCTTCGTGAAGCGGTGGCGTTGTCAGGCATGACGATTGAGTCATGCGGCGAGATTACGCGGGAGGGTTGGACAAATGCTGTCCAAGCGAAAAAAGATTTTTTGGGGTATTCAAGGGCGGATCAACTCGCGATTTTTCCGCTTTCCGCGTCGAACTTGCAAATTGCGCCGTTTTAGATTCTCATTTACGGAATGTGGCGTTGCTTCATGTTGGCGGCGGTGCTGGCGCTGACGGGAAAAATTTCCTTCGGCGCGGAATCTGCCGTGGTGGATTTGGATTACGTGGCCAAGCGCGCGCTCGAACGCGCGCAAAAGCCGTTCCACTCGCCGCGCGCGGATTTGCCAAAAGTGCTGCGGCAGGACAATCTCGATTACGACAAGTATCGTGAAATCCGTTTCCGCCGCGAGAAGGCGTTGTGGACGGAAGATAATTTGCCGTTCCGCATCGAATTTTTTCATCCGGGCTATTTGTATCAAGAACCGGTGCACATCAATGAATTCACGGCGACACATTTGCAGCCCATCCGTTTCGTGCAGGATTTTTTCAATTACGGAAAGCTCGACATCGCCGACCAGATTCCCTCCAGGACCGGTTACGCGGGTTTTCGCATTTTGTATCCGCTGAACAAGACGAATCAATTGGACGAACTCGGCGCATTTTTGGGCGCGAGTTATTTCCGGTTGCTCGGCAAAGACCAGCGTTACGGCCAGTCGGCGCGCGGGCTGGCGTTGAATTCCGGTGAACTGGATCGCCCGGAAGAATTTCCGATCTTCACCGATTGGTGGCTCGGCAAACCGGAAAAGGATGACAAGGATTTGGTTTTGTATGGACTGCTCGACAGCGTGAGTTGCGCCGGCGCGTATGAATTTCATATTCACCCCGGCGAAACGACCTTGGCGGATGTGGACGTCATTTTATTTTTTCGCGATAAAAAACAAATCCTTGCGGCGAACACAAATGCACAGCCGATCAAGACCATCGGCCTCGCGCCGCTGACGAGCATGTTTTGGTTCGGCAAAAATTCGGAGCGCAAGTTTGACGATTATCGCCTCGAAGTCCACGACGCCGACGGTTTGCTGATGAAAATGGGCAACGGTGAAACGCTTTGGCGTCCGCTCGATAATCCGTCCGTGTTGCGACACCAAATTTTTTACGCGCCGGACATCAAGGGTTTTGGTTTTCTCCAGCGCGAACGCGAGTTCGCCGCGTATCAGGACAGTTTCAATCCTTTTGACCGGGAGCCGAGCGTGTGGGTCGAGCCGCGCGGCAATTGGGGCGAAGGCGATTTGCATTTATTGGAATTGAGCGCAAATTGGGAAGGCTTGGACAATGAGGTCGCATTTTGGGATCCAAAAAATAAACCGGCGCCGCTGCAACCATTTAAGTTTGGTTATACGCTTTGCTGGCAGATGGGCGAACCGGACGCGAAACTTTCCGAGAATCGCGTCGTTGCGACGCGTGTTGGAATTGATGTTGCCGATACAAGTTGCCGCCAGTTCATCATTGATTTCAAAGGGCCGAAGCTCGATGCATTGACCGCGGACAATCCGCCCAAAGTGATTTCCAATTGCAGCACCAACGCCGTGCTGGTGAACAGCCAGGTGTTGCCGTGTCCCGAATTGAAGACGTGGCGCGTGGCCTTGAAAATGCAACCGAAGCCCGGCAACAAAGACCCGGTGGATTTACGCTGCACATTGCAAAACGGAACAAACATTTTAAGCGAAACATGGACTTACCAATGGAGCCCGCCGTAAATCCGATGGCGCTGCTGGGCGCATCAGGTCAACTTGCCGGCCGCCCGCTTGAAGAATGGAACGCCGCCTATGGAAAGGTTGAAAGTTATTTCCATGCCTTGCGTGTGCGCAACAAGGCGCTGCTCGGCCAGCTCGTCCTGCGCGTGCTCGAACGCGCCATGCGCCGCGCGCCAGATGAATCGAATCGTTCCGCAACCCAACTTGCCGCCGAGGAAATGGACCATGTCGTCACCGAATGGTTCGCGGACGTGTTGCAATCGCCGTTGACGAAAGCCGACCAGACACTTTCCACGCGCGGACGGCTGGCATTGCTGCTGACGGATATGCCGGGCAAATGGCAGGAACAATTTTTGCGTCCCGGCCCGTGGCCGCAGGAATTCACGAGCGCGATGCGCGAAACTTTTTTACGCGCCGGGCCGGATTTTCAATTGTCGCAAATGATGCCGCGTCCGCTTGACCTCGGCCCCATCACGACGCTCACGAACCTGGGCAGGTTTCCGTATGTTCGCATGGCTTTGATCTGGACGCTGTTTGCGCTGCTGCTCGTGGGAATTTTCATTCTCACACATCAATGAACACTTCCGGCCAATCGCCATCGCCGCAGCTGCATTCCCTGCCGCGCATCGCGCGCGGCTGGCGGCTGTTCGTTTTTTATACGTCGGCGCTCGCGCTCACCGGATTGGTTTCGATGTTGTTCGCCGATCTGCTCTGGCGCACCGGCTGGTCGGCATCGCGCACTGTCCTGCTGGCGTTGTTCGTGATTTTGTTCTGGTTCACCGCCGTCGGCTGCATGCACGGCATTTATGGATTTGCGCTGCGGACGTTCGGCACGCGGCAACGCATCACCGCGCTGAAAAATTTTCGCGGCCAAAACATTGACGGCATCAGCACGGCTGTCGTCTTTCCGGTTTGCAATGAAGATGTCGTGCGCGTCTATGAAGGGTTGCGCGCGACCTTTGAATCCGTGAAAAAAACCGGCAAGCTCGCGGGCTTCGATTTTTTTATTTTAAGCGATTCAACCGACCCGGACAAATGGGTCGAGGAAGAACGCCGCTGGTATGATTTGGTCCGCGAACTGGACGCGCTTGGAAAAATTTATTATCGCCGCCGCCTCGTCAACGAAGGCCGCAAGAGCGGCAACGTGCGCGATTTTCTGAATGCCTGGGGACGCCGCTATCGTTACTTCATGGTATGCGATGCCGACAGTGTGATGCGCGGCGAAACGCTCGTAGATTTGGTGAAATTGATGGAAACGCATCCGACAGCGGGTTTGATTCAAACGGTTCCGGCGCTCATCAACGCGGAGACGTTGTTCGGCCGCATCCAGCAATTTGCCAATCGCCTTTACGCGCCGGTGTTTATCGCGGGCCTGAATTATTGGGCGCTCGATTTGGGAAATTATTGGGGGCATAACGCCATCATCCGCACGGAGCCGTTCATGCAATTCTGCGATTTGCCGCAATTGCCCGGACGCAAACCGTTCGGCGGGCAAATCTTGAGCCATGACTTTGTCGAGGCCGCGCTGATGCTGCGCGAAAACTGGGAAGTGTGGTTTGCTTACGACCTCGAAGGCAGTTTCGAAGAAGCGCCGCAATCGCTGATCGAAAATGCGCGGCGCGACCGTCGCTGGTGCCAGGGAAATTTGCAGCACAGCCTCGTGCTGTTCGCAAAAGGATTGCGCGGCGTGAGCCGGTTGCATCTGGCATTGGGAATTTTTTGTTATCTGACCGGTCCGCTGTGGCTGGCATTTCTGCTGACGTTCAATTGGATCCGCTGGTATCAAAAATACACGGGGCTTTCGACCATCACTGTTCACGCCTTCACGCCGTATTTGAATTTGAGCGGCACGGCGCACGCGCTTTTAATTTTCATCATCTGCATGGTCGTGCTGATGCTGCCGAAATTTTTGTCATTGATTGACCTCGCGCACGATTCGCAACGCCGCCACCAATTCGGCGGATTGGCGCGGGCGATTTCATCCGTCATCGGTGAAACCATTTTTTCAACGCTGCACGCGCCGTTGCTGATGCTCTGGCACACGCGGTTTGTCGTCACCAATTTTTTGGGAATGAGCACCGGCTGGCCGTCGCAAAAGCGCGCCGACGCCGGGACAAAATGGCTTTACGCGCTGCGACGGCATTGGGGGCACACGCTCATCGGTTTGGTTTGGGGAGCTTTGATGTGGCAACTTGATCCGACATTGTTCTGGTGGTTCACGCCGGTGTTGGCGGGAATGGCACTTTCAATTCCATTGAGCGTATTGACCAGCCGCATGCGACCCGGAATACACGCGCGACAAATGGGATTATTTTTGACGCCCGAAGAAACGTCGCCGCCGCCGGAAATTGTTTCACTTCGCGCGCAAATGAAAGTCCACGAAATCACTAATGACACGACGCCGCGCCATCGGCACGCGGGTTTGGCCGACGCCGTGCTCGATCCATATATTAATGCGATCCATGTTTCGCTCTTGCGCGAAAAGCGGCTGAATCCAGTTTACGCCGAGCAATTCACAAAACTCGGCGTTGGGAGCGATGAAACACAACAGCTCGCCGAAAAATTACTCATCGAAGGGCCGGATAAGTTGACCGCCCCCGAACGGCTTCTCGTCATGGCCGACCAGCGCGTCATGGTCTGGATGCATCAGCAAACATGGCAGCGCACCGGCGATTCCCTTGCTCCGTGGTGGCGCGCCGCCATTTTGGAATACAGCCGGCAATAATTTTTCACGCGGCAAAATTCCCGCCGCGTCGTGCAAATCGCATTTTCAAATTTCTTCAGCCGCTAAAATTTAAGCGATTTTTACACGGCACAACATTTGCAGAAACGTCTTGTGTTATGTGGAAGCGGGAAAATTGGCTGGCGGTGGAAATTTTTTTACTTCTGCTCGCGCTGCTTGCGAGCGGTTGCGCCACTTTTGACATGACCAATCCGCCGCGTTCGGTCACCGAGCAGCTTCTTTTGAGCACTTCGGCTGATCGCGCATTGACCAATGCCGATCTGTCCATTTTCACGAACCGGAAAGTTTTTTTGGATACGGCCTATTTTGACAGTTACGATTCCAAATATGTCATCGGTGCCATTCGCGACGCGTTGAGTCGCGCCGGCGCATTATTAACGCTTGACGCCAAAAGCAGCGAGATCATCGTCGAAGCCCGCAGCGGCGCGCTTTCGATTGACAGCTCCGATTCGCTCTTCGGAATTCCGAAAATGGGAATGCCAGTTCCGTTGTCAGGCGCGCTGGACATTCCCGAAGTCGCCCTCTATAAATCGCAAAAACAACAATCCATCGCAAAGTTCGCGCTGCTTGCCTATGCCAATCAATCGAAGGCGCATATTTATTCGAGCGGCCCGCTGGACGGCAAATCGTTCAACTTCTATCACAAAATGCTGTTCATTTCCTGGACGAAGTCGGACATTCCTGAAAAGCAGAAAAAGCCGAAGAAAATTCAAAAATATCAATCGTGGCACGAACTCTACACGCCGGAAAATATGCCCGCAGCCAATACCAATAGCGTGCCGACCAAAAAGTAATTCGCTTCAAATTTTCTTTCGCCGCATTCCATTCGCGTTCATTCTTGTCGCGTGGAATTGTCTGAAAAAGAAATTCGCCGTGCCGTCAAAATTGCCCTTGCCGAAGACATCGGCAGCGGCGATGCGACAACGCTAGCGACCGTTCCAAAAAATCTTTCCGCTTGCGCCGTCATGCGCGCGCGCGAACCGCTCGTCGTCGCCGGAATTAAATTTGCAGAAATCGCCTTTCGCGAATTGTCATCAAAAATCAAAATTGAAAAACTCGCGCGCGACGGACAACGAATTGCCGCCGGAAAAATATTGCTGAAAGTTTCCGGCCCGGCGCGCGCCATTTTGAGCGCAGAACGCGTCGCGTTGAATTTTGTTCAACGATTGAGTGGCGTCGCCACGTTGACCGCGCAATTTGTTGCAGCCGTTCGCACAACAAACACAAAAATTCTCGACACGCGCAAGACTACGCCCGGCTGTCGGCGATTTGAAAAATATGCCGTGGCCTGCAGCGGCGGAAAAAATCATCGCATCGGACTGTTCGACATGATTTTGATCAAGGACAATCATCTCGCCGCGCTGCGAAATGAAAAGCCGAATGCAATTGCGGCGGCAATTCAACGTGCGCGAAAAAAATTCCCGAAACTGAAAATCGAAGTTGAAGCCGACAATCTCGCGCAAGTCGCGCAAGCGGTTGATGCCGGCGCGGACATCATTTTGCTCGATAACATGGATTTGAAACGGCTGCGGCTCGCCGTAAAAATTGTCAAAGGCCGCGCCAAAACCGAAGCCAGCGGCGGCGTGAATCTGAAAACCGTCCGCGCAATCGCCAAAACCGGCGTGGATTTCATTTCCGTCGGCGCGCTCACGCATTCCGCGCGCGCAGTGGACATCGGATTGGATTTTGAATGACTACGGACGCAAAAATTCTTTCCGCGTTGCGCGAAAATCCCGACGGCATTTCCGGCGCAGAACTTGCCGGGCAATTGCATATCAGCCGCGCGGCGATATGGTCGCGCATTGAGGAACTGCGTTCGCTCGGCTACGAAATCGAAGCCGGTCCGCATTTCGGTTATCGCCTCGTCGGCGAACCGGATGCGTTGCACGCGGACGATTTGCTCGCGCGTCTTGGCAAAACAAAAATCATCGGACGCGACATTCGTGTTTTTGAACAAACGACTTCGACAAACGACGTGATCGAAAAACTCGCGCGCGATGGTGTCAAAGAAGGCGTCGTCGTTTTTGCCGAATCGCAAACACGCGGGCGCGGGCGACTCGGAAGAAAATGGATTTCACCGTCGCGCAAAGGATTGTGGTTTTCGATTTTGCTGCGGCCGAATCTGCGTCCGCAGGAAACGACGCAATTGACCGTCGCATCGGCCATGGCATTACGCCGCGCGATTGAATCGGAAACGAAATTGAAACCGGAAATCAAATGGCCAAACGATATTTTGATTGGCGGAAAAAAAGTCGCCGGTATTTTGACCGAATTGAGCGCGGAAGTGGATCGCGTTAAACATGTCATTCTTGGCATCGGCATTGACGCGAACCAGAACGCGGATGAATTTCCTGCGGAATTGAGAAAAATCGCGACCTCGCTGAAAATCGAAACTGGCGAAACCATTTCGCGCGCAGAACTCGCGGTGGAAATTTTGCGCGAACTGGATAAAGATTATTCGCAGATTTGCGCGGGCAAATTCGCTGCCGTCGCCGATGAATGGGAAGAGCATTGCACGACAATCGGTAAAAATGTGACGGTGCAAATCGGCGAACGCAAAATTCGCGGTCGCGCCGAATCACTTGATGACGACGGCGCGTTGCTTTTGCGAACCGAACATGGACGATTGGAACGAATCACCGGCGGCGACGTGACTTTGGAAAAATGATTTTACTTTTCGACATCGGCAATACGAATACGCACCTCGGTCTGGCGGACGAACGGCGCGTGCTGCGGCAAATCAACGTGCCGACGCGCGAATGGTTCGGCGGAAAAGCATCCGCGCTGGTTAAAAAATTTGTTGGCGCGCAAAAAATTGAAGGTGTTGTTTTGTGCAGCGTCGTTCCACGCGCGACGCCGCTGGTTCGCAAGGTTGTGCGCACATTTTGGAAATTGAACCCGCTCGAACTTTCGCCAAAAACAATTCGCGGCATTGGAATTGATTATCCAAAACCAGATTCAATCGGCGCAGATCGCCTTGCCAATGCCGTGGCCGCACGCAAGCGTTTTGGCGCGCCGGTCGTCGTCGTGGATTTTGGAACGGCGGTCACATTTGACGTTGTGGATTCAAAAGGAAATTATGTGGGCGGAATCATCGCGCCCGGCCTCGCGGCGATGACGGATTATCTGCACGAAAAAACGGCGTTGCTGCCGCGCATAAAAATCCGCGAAATGCGCAACGTCGTCGGCAAAAGCACGAAACAGGCCATGCTTGTCGGCGCGGTGCAAGGCTATCGCGGATTGATTCGCGGATTGCTCTCGGAATTGAAACGTGAATTGAAAACGAAAAAACTGCCGGTCGTGGCGACGGGCGGTTACGCAAAATTGATCGCGGCGAAACTGCCGGAAATTTCTGCCGTCGCGCCGGATTTGACGCTGGAAGGCTTGAGATTGGTTTGGAAAAGCAATTTTGAACAGAAGAGAACGAAGGAAACAAAAGCTTAAGAAACCTTTGTTTTCTTCTGTTTGAATTCGGGATTCAATCTCATTCCGCAATTGCTCCGTCATTTTTTTTCAGGCAAAATTTTCATTCAATGTCAGGACGCAGACAATATCCGTTTCATTTGATCGAACCCAAATGGCAAAAAGTTTGGGACGAACAAAATGCTTTCCGCGCATTCAATCCGGGCGAGGAAATTCCCGCGAACCATCCTTTCGCCGTTCGCCACAAACTTTCCGGCAAGGTGGCCGCCACGCAGTTGCCACCGAAGTTTTACATCCTCGACATGTTTCCGTATCCGAGCGGCGCGGGCTTGCACGTCGGGCATCCCGAAGGCTACACGGCCACGGACATCCTCGCCCGCTACAAACGCGCGCAAGGTTTCAACGTGCTGCATCCGATGGGTTGGGACGCGTTCGGATTGCCAGCCGAGCAATACGCCGTCAAGACCGGCCAGCATCCGCGCAAGACGACCGAGGAAAACATCGCCACGTTCAAGCGCCAGATCCAGTCGCTCGGCTTCAGCTACGACTGGTCGCGCGAACTCGCCACGACCGACCCCGATTATTTCAAGTGGACGCAATGGATTTTCCTCAAGCTCTACAACAGCTATTTCGATCCATCGCTCAACAAGGCAATGCCAATTTCACTTTTGGAAGATGCTTTAAGCGAAGAACCGAAACGCCAAACTGAATGGGAGAAAAGTGAGTTTCTTGTTAGCACGCGAAAATGGGCAGTGATTCCTGAACGAAGTGCTGAACGTATCGCACGCATTCGCAGAAATTTCGCAAATGATAATCGCCTCGCTTACGTCAGCGAACAACCCGTCTGGTGGTGCGAACAACTCGGAACCGTTCTCGCGAACGAAGAAGTCGTGGACGGCAAAAGTGAAGTCGGCGGTTTTCCCGTCGTCCGCAAACCGATGCGTCAATGGATGCTACGAATCACGGCTTATGCGGAAAAATTGTTGCAGGATTTAGACACGATTGACTGGACCGATTCACTCAAAGAAATGCAGCGGAACTGGATCGGACGCAGCGAAGGTGCGGAAGTAAATTTTGCGGTAGCCGACACAAAATTGCCGATTTCAATTCGTGTTTTTACAACGCGACCAGATACTTTATTCGGTGCGACTTACATGGTGTTATCGCCGGAACACAACATTGTTGAGATGATTACCTCGTCACAACAAAAGAAAGCTGTCGAAGACTACAAAACATTCGCCTCTGGGAAATCAGATCTCGAACGAGCAGAACTTGCCAAAGAAAAAACCGGAGTATTCACTGGCGCGTTTGCCATCAATCCCGTCAACGGTGAAAAAATTCCGATTTGGATTGCCGATTACGTTCTCGCCAGTTACGGCACTGGCGCAATCATGGCCGTGCCTGCACATGATGAACGCGACTGGGAGTTTGCAAAGAAATTTAATTTGCCAATTGTCGAAGTGGTTTGGGATCCAGAGGTATTGGCAAAATTGAAGACCGCAACCTATGGCGCAATTCCTATCCCGCTGGAATCACCATTTTGTGGTGAAGGCGTGGCAAGGAGGTCTCCACCACACGGCTGGGGATTGAAAGATCCATCTGGCGAACGTTGCGACATCAATCGGTTGCCAACTGCCGAAGCCAAAAAGAAAATCACCGCCTGGCTCGAAGAAAAAAGTCTCGGCAAGAAAACCATCAACTACAAATTGCGCGACTGGCTGTTCAGCCGCCAGCGTTACTGGGGCGAGCCGTTTCCGATTGTTTGGAAAATTGGCCCGGACGGCGAGTCCTATCACGAAGCGTTGCCGGAAAGTGCGTTGCCCGTTTTGCCGCCAACGCTCGAAGATTACAAACCCACCGCCACCGGCGAACCGCCGCTCGCCCGCGCGAAGGATTGGGTGAATCTGCCCGACGGCTCGGTGCGCGAGACGAACACGATGCCGCAATGGGCCGGCTCGTGCTGGTATTATTTACGCTACCTCGACGCGAAAAATAATTCCGCGTTCGTCGGCAAGGACGTGGAAAATTATTGGATGGGTGTAGCGTCGAGCCTGCGGCTCGACAAATCGGCGCACAGCGCCGACGCTACAAAACCCGGCGTTGACCTTTACGTCGGCGGCACGGAACACGCCGTGTTGCATCTGCTTTACGCGCGGTTCTGGCACAAAGTTTTGTTCGACCTCGGCTACGTCTCGACGCCCGAACCGTTTTTCAAGCTCGTCAATCAAGGCATGGTGCTCGGCGAGGACAATCAAAAGATGTCGAAGTCGCGCGGCAATGTGATTCCGGTGGATGTGCCGGTGGCGGAAGTCGGCACCGACGCGCTGCGCCTTTACGAAATGTTCATGGGTCCGCTTGAAATGGTGAAGCCCTGGAGCACCAAAGGCGTCGAGGGCGTGTATCGTTTTCTTGGTCGCGTCTGGCGTTTGTTCGTGGATGAAAAATCGGAAACGGAATTTGAGCAGGCGGAAACCACCGCAGAGACGCAGAGACGCGGAGAGTTGCTGAATTTAATCAAATTGAATCCGGCAATTCAAAATGTCGTGGCGACTCCGGCGCAATTGAAAACCTTGCACGCCTGCATCAAGAAAGTCACCGAAGATTTGGACGGCCTGCGTTTCAACACGGCGATTTCCGCGATGATGGTTTTCGTGAACGACGCGATAACGTGGGAAACGAAACCCGTTTCCGTCCTGCGCGAGTTTTTGATTTTGCTCCAGCCCTTCGCGCCACACATCGCGGAGGAATTGTGGCAAAAACTATCTGCCAACTCCCAACTCCCAACTGCTAATTTGGCCTACGCTCCGTGGCCGAAGTTTGACGCGGCGCTACTTGTGGAAAACGAAATTGAAATTCCCGTGCAGGTGAACGGCAAGTTACGCGATGTCATCAAAGTTTCCGTGAACGCGCCGCAGGCCGATTTGGAAGCAGCGGCGAAAAATTCCGAGAAAGTGAAACCGTTCATCGAAGGCAAAACAATCAAGAAAATCATCGTAGTGCCGAAGAAAATGGTGAACTTGATTGTGGCGTAAATTTCCGCTGCGTGTTGCAAAAATTCATTCTTTCAATCGGAATGATTTGTAAATCTTGACCAGTTGAGCTAGCCGCTCGCGCGTTAGCTTACTTGTGCAGTAAATCCGCGAGCTTTTAATTCTTTAATAAAAGCTGCTTTCGCTTCGACATCACTCTTAAGGTTTATCTTACCAACATGAAGCCCGGCGGTTGGTTGAGGTGAATTTTGCATTGCGCCAAAGTGATTTCGTTGACCAAAATCATTTTTCCCCGCCCGCCAAAATGGTTTGAAAATGCGGCGGCTGTTCCTCGGCGGCGACGATGTTGATTTCAATTTTTTTGAAACCGGCGGCTTCGAGCCAGCGGTGCAAATCGCTTTCGGCAAAACCGAGCCAGCGGTCGCCGTAAAGTTCGCGAGCTTTGTCGAAATTGTGTTTGAGCAAATCGAGAATCAGAATTTGTCCGCGTGGTTTCAAAATTTTGTGCGCCGCCGCAATCGCGTCCGCCGGAATTTCGGCGTGATGCAATGCCTGGCTCAAAATCACGAGGTCAACGCTGTTCGGCTCAATCGGCGGATTTTGCAGATTGCCGAGGCGGAACTCCAAATTTTTCAGGCCGTTCTTTTTCGCTTTGGCTTTTCCGAACTCAACAATTTTTTCCGAATTGTCCACGGCGATGACTTTTTTCGCGCGGCGTGCAAGCAGTTCGCTCAACAAACCTTCGCCCGCGCCCAAATCGGCGACGACGAGCGGCGGCAAAATTCTTAAAAGCAAATGTCCGAACGCCTGCCACGAACGGCCCGGTCCATAAACGCGATCAAAACGCCCGGCGATCTGGTTGAAATAAACTTGCGCGTGTTCTTTGCGGCGGGCGGTGACGCGCTTCAGATTGATTTGGTCGTGCGAATGTTCCGGCAATTCTTTCGCGCCGCGAATGGCGAGTTGAACAAATTCTCCAGTCGCGCCACTGGCTTGCGAATTCAGTTTGTAGAAAGTCCGTTTACCTTCGCGCCGCGATTGCACGAGCGCCGAATCCTGAAGCAATCCTAAGTGTGTCGAAATGCGCGACTGGCCGAGCCGTGTGATTTCCTGAAGTTCGTTGACGGACAACTCGTCGCGCTCGAGCAGTGCGACGATTCGCAGGCGCGTGGCGTCGGACAAGGCTCGCAATGATTTTAGCGTGGCGGACATGATCAATAAATTTTACAGAAGATAACAAAGGAAACAAAGGGAAGCAAAAAGGCTAATTTTTAAGAACTTTGTTTGCTTTGTTTTCTTCTGTGGAAGTTTTTTCATTGGTTCGCTCCCGGAAGGATCATCCGACTGATGCCGTCCGTCAGTTTTAATTCGTGGAAATTAAAAACAAGTCCGACTGGAATATGGAGCAGCTTCATGTAACTCAAAAGTTGAGCTTTGTGAACAGGCAATATTTCTTGAACAGCCTTGAGTTCCAATAAAAGGCAATCTTCCACAAGAACATCAAAACGCAAAGGCTCGTCAAACGTCATTCCCTTGTATTCGATTTTTACAAGCCGTTGGTTCACGCAGGCGATGTTGCGAAGCGTCAATTCCCGCATCATGCACTTTTCATAAATGCTTTCTATCAAACCAGCGCCTTTGATTCGATGCACCTCGATGGCCACGCCGATAACCTCACGGCTTAAATCGTCTGCTTTTTTGAATAATGGGTGCATTTTGTTTTTGATTCTTCGTTTTCTTTGTTTCCTTTTGTAAAAAATGGTTTGACGCGCTTTGAAAGTGTTATATCATCCTATCTTGATACGTCAATATGTTAAATTCAAACGCGGTTAAATAATTAAATGAGCAAAAATTTTATCTTTTCATCGGAGTCCGTCGGCGAAGGCCATCCGGACAAAGTGTGCGACACGATTTCTGATTACGTTCTGGACGCGTGCCTCGCGCAAGACAAATTTTCGCGCGTCGCCTGCGAAACTTACGCCAAATCCAATCTCGTCGTCGTCGGCGGCGAAATCACGACGAAGGCGAGATTGGATTTCAACGCGATTGCGCGCGAAGCGATCCGCGAAATCGGTTATACGCATGACGATGATGTTTTTCACGCGGACAAAGTTTTGATTTTGAACGCCGTCACGTCGCAGTCGCCGGACATCGCGCAAGGCGTGGACGCGAAAGCTGCGGACGGCAAAGGCCACGCCGAGCAAGGCGCTGGCGACCAAGGTTTGATGTTTGGTTACGCGTGCAACGAAACGCCCGAACTCATGCCCGCGCCAATCATGTTCGCGCATCGGCTCGGGCGCGAACTCACGCGCATCCGCAAGACCGGAAAAGTTAAATGGCTTCGCCCCGACGCGAAATCGCAAGTCTCGGTTCGTTACGAAAATGACCAGCCGGTTGAAATCACAAACGTCGTCATCTCCACGCAGCACGCGCATGACGCGAAGCACAAGACGATCAAGGAATTTTGCATCGAGGAAATTGTCAAAAAAACGTTGCCGAAAAATTTGCTGACGAAGCAGACGCAATTTCTCATCAATCCAACCGGGCGCTTTGTCGTCGGTGGACCGCAAGGCGACACGGGTTTGACCGGGCGCAAAATTATTGTGGACAGTTACGGCGGCATGGGACGTCACGGCGGCGGCGCGTTCTCCGGCAAAGACCCGAGCAAGGTAGATCGCAGCGCGGCTTACATGGGACGTTGGGTCGCAAAAAATATTGTTGCCGCGAAAATTGCCACGAGCGCAGAAATCCAATTTGCCTACGCCATCGGGCATCCCGAACCCGTCAGCGTTTGCATCAATACGTTCGGCACGGCGATTGACGGCATCACCGACACGCAAATTGAAAATGCAGTTCGCGAAGTTTTCAGTTTCAAGCCGGCAAACATCGTCAAGCAATTGAATCTGCTCCGCCCGATTTATCGCAAGACGACGAACTACGGGCATTTCGGCAAGAACGATCCTGAAATCACCTGGGAAAAAGCGGACAAGGTCAAAGATCTTCGCCGCGCTTTGAATTTGAATTAACTTTCAGCCAAAAAATTATGTCGAAAATTAAACTTTCTCCATCACGCCGCGCAATTGTGAAAACCAACGGCAACGGCGCAACCAAACACGATTTCGCCGTCCGCGATTTGTCGCTCGCCGAATGGGGACGCAAAACCATCGAAGTCTCCGAGCACGAAATGCCCGGCTTGATGTCCATCCGCAAAAAATACGGCGCGACGAAACCGCTCAAAGGCGTGCGCATCACCGGTTCGCTGCACATGACCATCGAGACGGCGATCCTAATTGAGACGCTCGTCGAACTCGGCGCGTCCGTGCGTTGGGCAAGCTGCAATATTTTTTCGACGCAAGACCACGCTGCCGCCGCGATTGCCGCCGCCGGTATTCCGGTTTTCGCGCACAAGGGCGAAACGCTTGAAGAATACTGGGATTTGACTTTGCGCGCTCTCACGCATCCGGGTAACAAAGGCCCGCAACTCATCGTGGACGATGGCGGCGACGCCACGCTCCTCATCCACAAAGGTTATGAATTGGAGAACGGCGACAATTGGGTGAATTCGCCCAGCGACAATCACGAAGTTGCCGTCATCAAAAATTTGCTCAAGCGCGTCGGGAAGGAACGCCCCGGTTTCTGGCACACCGTCGTGAAAGATTGGAAAGGTGTTTCCGAAGAAACGACCACCGGCGTTCATCGTCTTTACCAAATGTTGGAGCAGGGAAAACTTTTGGTCCCTGCCATCAACGTCAACGACTCTGTCACGAAATCCAAATTTGACAATCTTTACGGCTGCCGCGAATCGCTCGCGGACGGCATCAAGCGCGCGACCGACGTGATGGTCGCCGGCAAAGTCGCGTGCGTCTGCGGTTACGGCGACGTGGGCAAAGGCTCGGCGCATTCGCTGCGCGGATTCGGCGCGCGCGTCATCGTCACGGAAATTGATCCCATCAACGCGCTGCAAGCCGCGATGGAAGGTTTTGAAGTCACCACCATCGAAGACACGCTCGGAACCGCCGATCTTTATGTCACGACGACCGGCAACTGCGACATCATCACGTTCGAACACATGGCGAAGATGAAAGACCAGGCCATCGTTTGCAACATCGGCCACTTTGATAATGAGATTCAGGTCGAGCGTTTGAACACCACGAAAGGCGTGAAGAAACTCACCATCAAGCCGCAGGTGGACAAATACACCTTCGCTGGCGGCAACAGCATTTATATGCTCGCCGAAGGACGCCTCGTGAATCTCGGCTGCGCCACCGGCCATCCGAGTTTTGTCATGTCAAATTCATTCACGAATCAAGTCCTCGCGCAATTGGATTTGTGGAAGAACAAAGACACCGCGAAAATCGGCGTCTACCGTCTGCCAAAAAAACTGGACGAGGAAGTCGCGCGCCTGCACCTCGAAAAAATCGGCGTGAAGCTCACCAAGCTCACGAAAAAGCAGGCCGACTACCTCGGCGTGCCGGTCGAAGGCCCTTACAAGCCGGAGCATTACCGTTACTAAAAACGTGGCGCGCGACTTGGTAGGACGCTGCGAATGCTTTGCCGCGCGCCGCCTTTTTGTCCGCACATTTTATTTCCAGCGATTCGCTGGAAACGCCCATCGTCAAACATCATCTCGGCGATTCCGCCGGCGTCATCGGCGCGGCACTGGTCGGGACTTGAAAATCAAACTGCGTGAAAAATTTTGTGCCAACAATCCTCATCGCCACGCGCAACGCCCACAAGGTCGTGGAAATCCAATCCATCCTCGGCGCGCAATTTCAATTCCTGACGCTCGATGATTTTCCAAACGCGCCCAAAGTCGTCGAGGACACGGACACATTTGACGGCAACGCGACGAAGAAAGCCGTGGAACTGGCGCGATGGCTCGCGTCCGCGTCTATCAACTATCAACCATCAACTATCAACTTTGTTTTGGCCGACGATTCCGGCCTTGAAGTGGACGCGCTCG
>DASQOZ010000109.1:0-2508 GCA_035644195.1 Candidatus Methylomirabilota bacterium
CAGATTGTTTTCAACGAGCAATTGCAATAGTTCGTAATTTTTTTCCGTCCACGGCTGGCGCGGACTCCAAAACAGCCCGTGATGCACAATCAATAAATCCACTTTTGCCTCAATCGCCAGCTTTACTGTGGCAAGGCTCGCGTCCACGGTCGCGGCGATTTTTGTGACCGCGCCGGAATTTTCCACCTGCAGGCCGTTCGCCGCGCCGTCGAAATCGCCGGTTTCGCGCGTGCGGAGAATTTTGTCGCAGTGGGCGACGATTGTTTTGAGCGGAACTTTCGGCATCGCGGGATGAAAACAAATTTTTCGTAAACTGCAAAGCCCGAAGCGTCGCGAAAAATTTTCATTCCGCGTGTTGCTTTCTGCGCGCGACATTTTATAGTTCGCCTCGCTTGAATTCACCGAGATGAGCAATCCAAACGACGCGGGCGCTCCGTGGACCATTGACGCGGCGCGCGCGCTTTACAACATCCATCGCTGGGGCGCGAAGTATTTTGACATCAACGACGCCGGCCACGTCGTCGCGCGGCCGTTGCACGAGGCGGGCGCGACGGTGGATTTGACGGACGTGATCGAGGAGGCGAAAAGTCGCGGGCTGAAATTTCCCTTGCTGATCCGCTTTCAAGATATTTTGCGCCATCGCGTCGAGGCGATCAACCAGGCGTTCCGCAATTCAATTTCCGAATTCAACTATCAGGGAAAATATCGCGGCGTGTTTCCGATCAAAGTAAATCAACTGCGCGAGGTCGTGGAAGAAATTTTGGACGCGGGCAAGGCTTACGATTTCGGCCTCGAAGTCGGCAGCAAGCCGGAATTGTTCGCCGGCCTCGCGCTGCAAAATCAAATGGGCAGTTTGATCATTTGCAACGGCTACAAAGACGCGGAGTTCATCAAGATGGCTTTGCTCGGAATCAAGCTTGGGAAAAAAGTCATCATGGTCGTGGAAAAACTGGAGGAGCTGCGCCATATCATTTCGATTTCAAAACAACTCAGCGTCGAGCCGCTCATCGGAATTCGCGCGCGGCTGTTGAGCAAAGGCGCGGGCAAATGGGCCGAGAGCGGCGGCGAAAACGCGAAGTTTGGCTTGAGCACGGCGGAACTTCTGGCCGCGACGGAAATGTTGAAGGCGGAAAATCTCGGCCATTGTCTGAAGCTGCTGCACTTTCACATCGGCTCGCAAGTGCCGGACATTTTGACGGTGAAAAAAGCCGTGCAGGAAGCCGCGCGATTTTACGCGAAGCTGAACAAAATGGGTTTTCCGATCGAATACATGGATGTCGGCGGCGGACTTGGCGTGGATTACGACGGCAGCCGCTCGAATTTCGACAGCTCGACGAATTACACCTTGCAGGAATACACGAACGACATCGTTTATTACATCGCCGACGTTTGCAACGCCGAGAAGGTTCCGCATCCGACCATCATCAGTGAAAGCGGACGCGCCATCGTCGCGCATCACAGCGTTTTGATCGTGGAAGTTTTCGGCTCGATTGAAAAAATCCGTCCCGGCATCCCGACTCCGAGCGGCGAAAACGAGCACGCCATCGTGAAGGAACTTTGCGACATCAAAAAAAATCTCGCCAAAAAATCCAACAAGCTCGAAGCCTATCACGACGCGCTGGAACGGCGCGAGGACGCGCAGCATATGTTCACGCTCGGCCTGCTGGATTTGCCGGACAAGGCGAAGATCGAAAATCTTTACTGGGAAATCAGCCGCGAAGTCGTGCAAAGTTTCAAAGGCCAGCCTTTCGCGCCCGAGGAAATCCAAAAGCTCGAAGATTCGCTCGGCGACCAGTATCTCTGCAATTTTTCCGTCTTCCAATCGCTGCTCGACCATTGGGCGCTCGGCCAACTGTTTCCGATCATGCCCGTCGGCCGGCTGAACGAACGCCCGACGCACGAGGCTACACTCGTTGACATCACCTGCGATTCCGACGGGCAGATTAACAAATTTATAGACTTCCGCGACGTGCGCGACACGTTGCCGTTGCACGAACTTCAGACGAACGGAAATGGAAACGGAAATTCAAACGGCAAACCCGATCCGTATTTCATCGGATTTTTTCTGATGGGTGCGTATCAGGACATCATGGGCGACCTGCACAATCTTTTTGGCCGCGTCAACGAAGTCCACGTTTTTCTCGAACCCGATGAACCGAGCGGCTATTACATTGAGGAAATCATCGAAGGCGCGACGATAGTCCAGTCGCTCGCGGCGGTGCAATACGACGAGAACGAATTGAAGCGCCAGATGAAGGCCCAGATGGACGAGGCCATCAAATCCGACCGCATGAAACCGTCCGAGGCCATGCGCCTGCTCGATGATTACGAGCGGGGGCTCAAGGAATATACCTACCTGAGCTTTTGATTTCGCTCATGCCTGACCCTGTCCCCAACGCCGAGCTCTTGCGATCACTCGGCCGGCTTGTGCGCGGATTATCGGCTTTGTTTTGGGGATTGCCTATTGCGTTGATCGTTTGTTTCCACACCGCCAAGACCGATGGATTT
>DASQOZ010000110.1:0-28536 GCA_035644195.1 Candidatus Methylomirabilota bacterium
TTCGCGCGTGTTATTGCAAATCAGATAAAGCCCGCTGCCCAAAACCATGAACGCCTCGAAACGCGTGCCGGTTGCGTGGCGCGAAAATTCAAAATCACCCGTCCCATATTTTCCGGTGAGCAATTCCGCGCGCAACGTTCCAAGGTCTTTCGCAAAATTGTGCAGAAATTCGTCATTGCGCGGCCCGATATAAACCAGCACGCGCGCTTTGTTTTCGGCAAGCGACACGATTGCCCACTCGTCAAAAACAATTTTTCCGTAACGCGCGTCCATCTGGTCAGCGCACACTTTAATCTGGCCAATTGTTTCGTCCAAAGTCATGCCGTGACGAGCAAAACAAGTTTGCGGGCAAGTGGCAAGTGACAAGTGACGGGTTACAAGATAAATTCATTTTCAAACGACTGTGAGATTATGCCTTTTGACAAACTTTCAAAAACAACGGCGACAACTCCCTCTCCCCGCCCAGGCGGGGAGAGGGTTGGGGTGAGGGGATTTAAGTTTGAAAACTATTAACCTCCTCACCCCGGCCCTCTCCTCCTTTTGGGAGGAGAGGGAGAAAAATTGTCAAAGGCATAATCCCAAACAACTGTGAAAAATTTTTGGTTCCATTGGATTTTAGCCGGTCTGCTCGCAACTGCTTTTGCGCTGGAAGCCATTTCTTTTTTTTTGCCGCTGCGATTCGTCTGGCTCGAAACAGCGTTAATTCTACTGGCGGCTGGAAGTTCAATCACGGCGTTGCTGCGGCAATTGCCGGCGCAAAATGTTTTGTTCGCCGCGTTCATCATTGCGCTGGCCGGCGGAATAATTTCAACAGTCGGCGAAAAGTTTGGCGTTCCATTCGGCTCGTTTATCGTCGGCGTTGAAAGCAGGCCGCGCATTTTCGGAACAGTTTCGTGGGCGATGCCATTGATTTGGATGGTGGCTATTTTGAATTCGCGCGGCGTGGCACGGCTGATTTTGCGTCCGTGGCGCAAAACGAAAACTTACGGCTTCCGGCTCATCGGCTTCACGGCGGCGCTGACGGCGGCCTTTGATTTTGCCTTCGAGCCGTTTGCGACCCGCGTGAAGCATTACTGGTTTTGGGAGCCGACAAAATTGTCATGGCAAGGCGCGCCGCTCGTAAATTTTTTGGCGTGGGCGATTGTCACCGCGTTGATTTTAGCGTTCGTCACGCCATTGCTGATCAACAAGCAATTGAGCAAACGCAGCGCGCCGGATTTTCATCCGCTCGGCATTTGGGTCGGAGCCGTTTTAATTTTCGGAATCGGGTCGGCGGTTCACGGATTGTGGATGGCAGCCGCAGTTGATGCAGCGATTGGAATTGTGACTGCGATTTTTGCCGTTCGCGGCGCGAAATGGTAATCAGGTTTCCGTTTCGGGCGGAGGACTTCCCGAATTCATCTGTGCAATGAGCCGGTCGTTCAAATCCTGCGCGGCATTGTAGCCGGACATTTTTAATTTCGTCTGAAACGCCGCGACTTCGATCAGCCGCGCCAGATCGCGCCCCGTCCGCACGGGAATGACCATGTGCGGAATGTCCACGCCGAGGACTTTGACATATTCCTGCTCGATGCCGATGCGTTCGACTTCCTCGACTTCTTCCCACACTTTGAGCGTGATGACGAGGTTGAGCGTTTTTTCCTTGCGAATGCTTTTGACGCCGAACATCGCAGCCACGTTGATGATGCCGATGCCGCGGATTTCCATGTGATTGCGCGTGAGCTCGGGACTCGTGCCGACGACTTCGCGCCCGTCCACCAATGTCGCGCGCGTCACGTCGTCCGCGACAAGGCTGTAACCGCGCTCGATGAGCGCAAGGACGGCTTCGCTTTTGCCGATGCCGCTTTCGCCGCGGATCAAAACGCCGACGCCGAGAATGTCCACCATGCTGCCGAGTTCCGTGCTGCGCGGCGCGAACATCATTTCCAGCGCGAGCGTCGCGGCGTTGATGAATTTCATCGTGACCACCGGCGTTTGAAAAATGGGGATGTTCGCAGCCTCCGCCGCCTCCAAAAATTCCTTGTCCGGCTTCAAACTGCGGCTGAAAACGATGCACGGAATTTTATAGGCGAACAGATAGGCGTATCGCGCCTCGCGCTCTTTTCGCGCCAACGAGCGCAGATAATAGGATTCCGCGTGGCCGATGGCCTGCACGCGTTTGTAGGCAAAGTAGCGCGTGAACCCGCTCAATGCGAGGCCGGGACGATTCACCGTCGGCTCGCGGATGTAGCGGTCCAAGTTTTTTTCGCCCGCCAGCAACCGCATTTGCAGCGCCTCGGCGTGCTCTTTGTAAAACTGCTCGACCGTGAGAACGTTTTGTTGCATGACGGATTAAGATTACGGTCAAGATTACGATTACGAAGCAAAAATGTCCGTCATAATCTTAAGCGCTTCACTATATGTTAAATTCCGGCCCCAAATAAATTTCCCGCGCCTTCGGATCGTTCGCCAGAAATTCCGCGCTGCCTTCCACCAGCACCTGGCCTTTATGAATGATGTAGCCACGATCAATCAATTTCAACGTCTCGCGCACGTTGTGGTCGGTGATCAAAATTCCCAAACCGCGCTCGCGTAACCGACGAACAATTTTTTGAACCTCATAAACCGCAATCGGATCAATGCCGCTGAACGGTTCGTCGAGCAGCAGCAATTTCGGGCTCGTCACCAATGCGCGGGTGATTTCCAAACGTCGTTTCTCGCCGCCGCTCAACATGAACGCCTTGCTTTTGGCGACGGGCGTCAAATCCAATTCCTCCAGCAGATATTTCAATCGCACCGCGCGCTCTTCGCCGGACAATTTGCACGTTTCCAAAATCGCCAGAATATTTTCTTCAACCGTAAGCTTGCGAAATACTGACGGCTCCTGCGTCAAATAACCGATTCCCAGCCGCGCGCGTTTGTGCATCGGCAAATTCGCGATGTCGCGACCGGAAAATTTCACCGCGCCTTCGTCCGGCTTGACGATGCCGACGACCATGTTGAACGTCGTCGTCTTGCCCGCGCCGTTTGGGCCGAGTAACCCGACAATTTCGCCCGCGCCAACCTTGACCGAAACGCCGTCCACGACGCGCCGTCCGCCATATTGTTTCGCCAAACTTTCCGTGGCGAGCAGCGTGCCATTTTGTGACGCGGTTGTTTCCATTGCAAAATTATTTTGGCTCGGACATTTGATTTGTATTTGCCGTCGGCAAATTTGTTTCCGCCGGTGTGGAATTCAGATTTTGCCGATAAATCATTTTTGGATTTGTTGCGGTCAAATGGTCGGCGGCGCGATTCCAAGTGATTGGCTCGCCGGTCAGACAGCCTTGCGCATTTTCCACTTTCGCATTTCCGGTAAGCGTGACCGTTTCATTCGTCGCGCCATTTTCCACGGCATAATTGTAGACAGCTTTGTCGCCGGTCGCGTGCGTCGTCTGGCCTTTTGCATCGGTGTAATCAATCACCACGTTCGTTTCGGCAACAATGTGATTCATGCGGCCCGATTGCGGCAAATCCGCGACGAGCCGCACACAAGTCAATTTCATGTCCGGGTCACTCACGCGCACGTTCCCGCGATAAATCGCCGTGCGCGCGTTCATGTCAAAATCCGCGCTGTCGGAATCAATGTGCGTCACGCGCGGCGCGGAATTTGTCGGCGCGATTAAATTCGTCTGCGCGCGAACGCTCAAGCCGCACAATGCAGCAATTGCGATGAAGTAAATTTTTTTCATGGCGCCATTTTTTGGTCGCTTTCAATTGTCGTCCGCACGCTGTTTGAAATGGTGAGGAATTCATCGGTTTGCCGCCACAAAAAACCTTCGCCTTCGATGCGAATCTTTCCGTCGCCGTTTTGCAGCAGCAATTTTCCCGATGAATTGGCCGTGCCATTTGCCGAATTATAGACGCATTCGGGCGCGTTGACGATGACTTGCGGCGTGCCGTTCGTCGCGAACATTTCCAGCTTGAGTTGTTTGATGAGAAGCGAACCGCCTTCCATCGGCTGCGCTTCCGCGCCGGACAACCGCGATTTCATCCGCATCTGGTTCGGCGCGGTATAGTATTCGACCGAGGTAAAATCCGTCGCGTGGCCGGTCGGAGTTTGTTGGGCAAAAATTTTCATCGCGAACAAAAATAAAACGGCTGTTACAATCAAAAAGGTAGGGATGCCGCGCTGCGGCGTCCGGTCGGCGCAGCGCGCCGACCCTACCATTTTTAACAATTTCATTCGCGATAGACGGCAATGGCCGGTTCCCATTTTTTCTGCGCGCGCAAAATCATTTCAATCACTTCGCGCACCGCGCCGCGTCCGCCCGCCGCGCGCGTGACAAAATCCGCCGCAGATTTCGCTTCAGCAACGCCATCTGCCACGGCAACGCTAATTCCCGCTTTGGCCAGCGGGCCTAAATCCACAACGTCGTCGCCGACAAAACAAACTTCGTCCCAATTTAATTTTTCTTTTGCCAGAAGTTTTTCAATCGCTTTGCTCTTGGTGAGCTTGTCGTTTTGCTGGATGAGAAAATGAATTTTCAATTCAGCCGCGCGCATTTTGGTCGCCGCCGACGGACGCGCGGAAACCCAGCCGATTTTCAAGCCCGCGCGCCGCGCTAGAACCAAACCGAGACCGTCGCGGATGTTGAAGCGTTTGAATTCGCGCTCGCCGCCGATGAAAATCGAGCCGTCGGTCAGCACGCCGTCCACGTCGCACAAAAACAGTTTGATGCGCGCGGCGTGTTGGCGGATGGCGGCTGAAATTTTTGCGGGCATGGAATTCAAAAATGGAAAATGTTCAATGCCATTAGATGCGTCGGCTTTGACTACTGTGCTGCCCTTGAGCCTTTGTAAACTTGCTCGATCTTCCCGGACAACGACATCCCAACGTGCAACGTCTCAGTAGTCATCTTGCCAGATGCCAGAACATCGTAGGTCACATAAATCTCTTCGTTGCCGTTAGGCATCACGCTTATGTCTAGCGAGGCAAATTTCAAATCGGATGAACTCACCTCTGGATGCTTCGCAGTAATAGCTGCCAACGCGGTAGTCTTGATGGTTGCTTCTGCCGCTCCAATTATCTCGCTTGCTTGAGGTTTGTGGCAACCTGTCAAAACTGACAACAGGAACACTCCGATTAGTGATATTATGATTTTCATAGCGTCTGACGATGCCTTCTAACATCTAATTGAACTGCATTCTGCAAATTCTTTGGCGTTGAGTTTTTCATTTCGCCGCTTCGTAAATTTTTAACAAGGAGCGCAACACCGTTGCCATTTCCGCGAGCGGAATCATGTTCGGGCCGTCGCTCAACGCCTTGTCCGGCTGCGGATGCGTTTCGATGAATAATCCGTTTGCGCCCGCCGCGAGCGCCGCGCGCGAAAGCACCGGCGCAAATTCGCGTTGTCCGCTGGATTTATCGCCGCCGCCGCCGGGCAATTGCACGGAATGCGTCGCGTCGAAAATCACCGGACAGCCAAATGACTTCATGATGGGGATCGAACGCATGTCAGCGACGAGATTGTTGTAGCCGAACGTCGTGCCGCGCTCGGTGAGCAGAATTTTTTCCGCGCCCGCGCGACGCGCCTTATCCACAACCTGACCCATTTCGCGCGGTGAAAGAAATTGTCCCTTCTTGATGTTCACGATCTGGCCGGTCGCGGCGGCGGCTTCAATCAAATCCGTCTGGCGGCAGAGAAACGCGGGGATTTGCAGAATGTCCACGACTTCACCGACGATGGCGGCGTGCGATTCACTATGAATGTCTGTCAAAATCGGCACGCCAAATTCCGCGCGGACTTTGGCGAGGATTTCCAGTCCAGTTTCCAGCCCGATGCCGCGAAAGGATTTTCCCGATGTGCGGTTGGCTTTGTCGAAGCTGGCTTTGAAGACGTAAAAAACGCCGAGCGCGGCGCAGGTTTTCTTGAGCGACGCGGCGACTTGCAGGCAAAGCTTTTCACTTTCAATCACGCACGGCCCGGCGATCAAAAACAATTGGCGCGGCGAATTGAGGTTTTTCCAGATGGCGGCGTCGTTGAGCACGCGGAAGTTTTAGCAGCGAAACGGTGGAAAGTAAATGCCATCAATCCGCGCTGACGGTGAACGCGCCTTGCAGCGGTAAATCGCGCGATGAGCCGCCGGCCATGACGCGATAAGAGCCGGGCAAAATTTCCCAATCGTGATTCGCCGTATTCCAATACGACAGTGCGCGGGCGTCCAATTGCAATTGCACGTGGCGCGTCTGGCCGGGCGCGAGCGAAATTTTTGAAAAGCCTTTCAATTGTTTCGGCGGCTGCGGAACGCTCGCCGTTGCCGGCAATCCGACGTAAAGCTCGACGGTTTCTTCGCCGGCGCGCTTGCCGGTATTGGCCACGTCAAAATCCACCGTCACCATCGGTGAAGAATTTGCCTTCAGAAAAATTTTGTCCGTCGAGATGGCGAGATTTTTGCAGACGAACTTCGTGTAAGAAAGCCCGAAGCCGAACGGAAACAACGGCTCGATATTTTTCGCGTCATAATGCCGGTAGCCGACGAAGACGCCTTCGGAATATTTCACGGCGCCGTTGACGCCGGGATATTGCTCCGGCGTATTGGCCGACAAATCGGAAAGTTGTTTCGGAAATGTCAGCGGCAATTTGCCGGACGGATTTACATCGCCGAATAAAACGGCGGCGACGGCGTTGCCGTCTTCTTCGCCTGGATACCAAGCTTCCAAAATCGCCGACACTTTATCCACCCACGGCATCAAAATCACCGAGCCGGTTTTAAGCACGACGACCGTGTGCGGATTCGCCGCCGCCACGGCTTCCACCAATTCATCCTGGCCATTGGTGAGCGAAAGTGGATGGTCGTGGTCTTCGCCTTCGCGGTCACCAACCATGACGATCGCGACGTCGGCGGATTTTGCGAGCGCAACAGCGTTGGAAATGTCTTCGCCGCCGTCGAAACTTATTTTAACGCCCGCGCCCGCGCGCGTTTGGATTCCCGCAACCGGCTCGACGGTGTAAATCGGGATGATATGCGAGCTGCCGCCGCCGCCGGTCATGGCTTTGGCGGCAAACGGCCCGATGACGGCGATGCTGTGCAATTTCTTTTCGTCAACCGGCAAAATGTCGCCGTCATTTTTCAACAACACCATTCCTTCTTCGGCAATTCGCCGCGATTCCGCGCCATCGGCGTCCGCCGGAATCGGACTCATCGTTTGCGGATGGTCGAAGAATCCGAATTGAATCATCGTGCGGAAGCGGCGAACTAATTTATCGTCAATCACCGTCACCGGAACTTCGTTCGATTCAACTGCCGCCGCGAGCGCGCCGTCGAAATATTTTCCATCTGGCATTTCCAAATCCAGGGTCGCCAGCGCCGACGGCACGGTGCTGTGAACCGCGCCGAAATCCGACGTAATAAATCCCTGAAAATTCCATTCCTTCTTCAAAATTTGATCCAGCAATTCGTTGTTCTCGCTGCAAAAATGGCCGTTGACGCGCGGATACGCGCTCATGATGCTTGCGCTGTGGCCTTCGACGATGGACGCCTCGAACGCCGGCAAATAAATCTCCCGCAACGTGCGTTCGTCAATAATTTCGTTGATGGTGAGCCGGCCAGATTCCTGATTGTTCGCCGCGTAATGTTTGACGTTGGCAATTTCGCCTTGGCTTTGAATGCCTTGGATCTCCGCGACGCTCAGCCGACCGACGAGAAATGGGTCTTCGCCGAATGCCTCGAACGTGCGACCGTTTTGCGGCACGCGCGCGATGTTGATGTCCGGCCCCTCGAGCAACGTGTCGTGCAAATCCAGCGCTTCTTTGCCGATGATGACGCCATAACTTTTTGCGAGCGCCGGGTCCCAGGTTGCCGCGAGTGAAATTGGCGCGGGCAATGCCGTCGCCGGCAATTGCTTCGGCTCATCGCCGGGGCCGACGCCACACGGACCGTTTGCGACGATGAGCGGCGGAATTCCCAGCCGTGGAATTCCAGGCACATAACGCTTGTGCTCTTTATCGCCGACGCCGTGCAGTTCCGTGATTTTTTCCAGCAATGTCATCTGGCTGACGATTTGCCGCGCGCGCACATCGGCGTCGTCAGCTTGCGCCCGAAGAATTCCAGCAAAGGCGACAGCGGCCAGAAGAATTTGCTTTTTCATGCAAAATTTTTAGCAGTGAAACAGCAGAAAGTAAATGCAATGGAGAATTTAATTCAGCAACGTCAAATCACCATGCCGTTCGGGATAACCGCATTTTTTGGAATGATGACGATGCCGTCGCGGATGAAATAGAGTTCGTGGTCGGTGTCTTCCGGTTTTCCGGCGGGGGAAATTTTCACGTCATTTCCGATGCGCGCATTTTTATCAATGATGGCATTTTCAATCTTGCAGTTCGCGCCGATGCCGATGCGCGGCTTGCCGTCGCGCTCATTTTTTGCGATGGATTCCTGCGATTCATAAAAATCGCAGCCGAGAAGAATGACCCGGTTCAATTCCGTCCCCGCGCCGATAAATGTCCGCAGACCGACGATGGTTTTTTTGATGTTCGCCTGGTTGATGATGCAGCCGTCGGTGACGAGCGCGTGCTCGATTTCCGCGCCGTTGATCTTTGAGCCGGGCAGATAGCGCGGGCGCGAAAAAATCGGCGCGCTCATGTCGAAGAAATTGAATCGCGGCAATTCGGAGACCAGGTCGAGGTTCGCCTCGAAGAACGAGCGGATGGTCCCGATGTCTTCCCAGTAATCCTGAAAAATATAGGAGCAGACGCGATGCGTGTTGATGGCGTGCGGGATGATGTGCTTGCCGAAATCGGACAGCGGGTTGTCGAGCAATCCTTCGATGAGGCTGCGGTTGAAAACGTAGATGCCCATCGAGGCGAGAAATTTTTCGCCGCCGTCTTTGATTTCCAATTTTTCCAGCCACTCCTGTGGCAAATGCAGCGAGTCAAGCACCGCCGGGTCTTTTGGCTTTTCCACAAATCGCGTGATGCGGCGGTCTTCGGCGATCTGCATGATGCCGAATGATTTCGCTTCATCACGTCCAACTGGAATCGTGGCGACGGTGATGTCCGCGCCGCTTTCGGCGTGTTGCGAAATCATCTTGCGGTAATCCATGCGATACAATTGGTCGCCGCTCAAAATCAAAAGGTAATCAAAGTCGTGATTCAGAAAATGCGTGAGATTTTTTCGCACCGCATCCGCCGTGCCTTCATACCACGACGTGTTGGTCGGCGTTTGTTGCGCCGCGAGAATCTCCACGAAGCCGCTCGTGAACTGGTCGAATTTGTAAGTGCGCGAAATATGCCCGTGCAGCGACGCGGAATTGAATTGCGTCAAAATATAAATGCGACGCAAGGCGGAATTGATGCAATTGGAGATCGGGATGTCCACGAGCCGGTATTTTCCAGCGAGCGGCACCGCCGGCTTGGCGCGGTCTTTCGTCAGCGGAAAGAGCCGCGTGCCTTGTCCGCCGCCCATGATGACGGAAAGAACGTTGCTGGTGTTGAGTGATTGGCGTCCCGATGGCATAAAATTTTGCTGACCGAAATATAGCTGGAAATTTTGCGGCGGCAAGCAACCGATAGAATTTTTGTAGGAGCCGAGGTAACGAGGCTCAAATTTTGTTCGGAAAAGTCAGAGCCTCCTCACGTCGGCTCCTGCGAAATGATATATGGCGCAAACTCGTCGTGATGATGCGGCGGGATGCGGACTTTGAATTTCGCAGTTTTGCCGTTGTAACGACGTTCGATGACCTGGCCGACCTTGTGCAAACGCGCGATAACGGCGGATTGCTCGTGCGGAATTTTCAATTCCAAAAATTCGCGTTTCGGATTCAATTGCGTTCCCAGTTCGGCGAGCAAGTGTGAAACGCCTTTGCCGGTCGTCGCAGAAATTTCAACCGCGTGCGGAAATTTTTCTTTTAGTCGCGCGATTGAGCCGCCGCTGACGCGATCCATTTTATTGAAAACCATGATGGTCGGTTTTTCGCCCGCGCCGATTTCATTGAGAACGGAATTCACAGCCGCGATTTGTTCCTCGGCCTGCGGATGGCTCGCGTCCACGACGTGCAGCAGCAAATCCGCCTGCACGACTTCTTCGAGCGTCGCCTTGAACGCCTCGACCAATCCGTGCGGCAATTTGCGGATGAAGCCGACCGTGTCCGTGAGCAAAACATTTTGGTTCGTCGGCAATTTCAAACGCCGCGTCGTCGGGTCGAGCGTGGCGAACAAAATGTCCTTCGCCAAAACGTCCGCGCCGGTGAGCGCGTTGAGCAACGTGGATTTTCCCGCGTTCGTGTAACCGACAATCGAAGCGAGCGGCCACTGGCTGCGCTGGCGTCCGGCGCGCTGCGTTGCGCGCTGGCGGCGGACGGCGTCAAGGTCGCGCTCGATTTTGTCAATGCGCTCGGAAACTTTGCGGCGGTCGGCCTCAAGTTGCGATTCACCTTCGCCGCCGCGCATGCCGATGCCGCCGGCCTGACGTGACAAGTGGCTCCAAAATTTCGTGAGCCGCGGCAGCAAATGCTGCAACTGCGCGAGTTCAATTTGCAATTTGCCTTCGCGCGTCCGCGCGCGTTGCGCAAAAATGTCGAGAATCAGCGCCGTGCGGTCCAGAATTTTGCACTCGAAAATTTTTTCGAGGTTGCGGCTTTGCGCGGGCGACAGTTCGTCGTCAAAAATCACCGTGTCCACATTGTTGCGCTTGCAGAATTGTGAAAAGTCATCCGCCTTGCCTTTGCCGATGAATGTCGCGGCGTTCAGCGATTCCATTTTTTGAATCCCGTCGCTGACAACTTCCGCCCCAGCGGTTTGCGCAAGTTCCGCAAGTTCCGCCAACAACTCACGCACGTCAACGCCTTTACGCGATTGGAGTTCTACGCCGACGAGAAAAACCCGTTCGGATCGCGTGGTGGTTTTGACGAGCGCTTTCAATTTTCGTGAAGGGCATGATAACACATGGCGAAGCTTGCGCGATTTCATTTTCATTTTCGCCTGAACGGCCTATAATCCACCCGCAATGCGGACAGCTTTCGGCATATCGCCTGCGGTCCAAGGCGGCGTGAATTTCAGAAATATTTTCACGCATGGAATTCTTGCCGCGTTTCTCCTTGCGGGAATTTCAACCGCGCTCGCCGACAGCACCAATCTCGAACAGGAAGTCCGCGAATTGCGCGAACAAAACACCGCGCTGCAACAACAATTGCAAAAGCAGAACGAATCTCTCGACACGCTTGCCAAAAAAGTCCAGCAACTCGAAACGGCAAATTCGGAAAGGGGAAATTCGACTATCGAAGCGTCGAAAAACAGCGGGTTCAATTTGGGCAAAGTCAATTTGAGCATTGAAGGCGGCATCGTCTTTTTCAACACAGGCTCGGAAGGTTTCGCGCCGCATTCGGAATTTCGCGTGGACGAGGCGCGGCTGTTCATCGAGGCGCCGGTCTGGAAGGAAGTTTATTTTTACAGCGACGTGGATTTGGCCACGCGCGAAAACACGGACTTACTGCTTTATCTCAACGAACTTTATTTGGATTTTCAGGATGTCTCGCAACTTTGGAGCCAAGACGGGCAACTCAACATTCGCGCGGGACGGCTGAACATTCCGTTTGGCGAGGAATATCAAAAACGTTACGCGATTGATAACCCGCTCATCTCGCATTCGCTATCGGATTTATGGGGCGTTGATGCGGGCGTGGAAATTTATGGCGGATTTGGGAAACTAAATTATGTCGTCGCCGTCCAAAACGGCGGCATTTCGGGCGTGCAGGATTTCAGCGGTGACAAATCGGTGGCCGGACGAATTGGATTTGATCCGAATCGCTGGCTGCATTTGAGCGTGAGCGGATTGCGCACCGGCGATGAAAGTGCGTCGCAGGACATGCTCTCGGCAATCTGGTTTGGCAATGGATTTTTTCAATCGCTCGGCTCGCCCGCCACGACAAAGTTCCATGCAAATCTTGTCGAAGGCGACGTGACGGCGCGCTGGAAAAGCGGCCATGTCAGCGCGTTCGGCGGGTATGCGCGCTACGGCGACAACGATCCGGCGGCAAACAATGGACGCGATATTTTTTATTACGCGGTCGAAGGCGTGCAAAATCTGCCAAAGAAATTTTACGCCGCAGCGCGTTTCAGTGAAATTTTCGCGGATAAGGGCATTCCGATCATGAGCCTCGGCAACGGCAGTTATTTTTCCGGAAATTTGACGACAGAATTGTGGCGTTTGAGTTTGGGCCTTGGCTATCGTTTTTCCGATTCATTGATCATCAAAACAGAGTATTCTTTCGAGCGCGGCAAGGAATCCAGCGGTGGTTCGCGCAATCACGAAGATTTCTTCGGCACAGAAGCCGCATTCAAATTTTAGTCGCGCATGAAACTTTTTCCTGCGGCAACCATCCCATTATCGGTGAAATTTTTTCTTCCCGGAATTTTTTTGACGGCAATGTGCGTTTCTGCTTCGGCGGGAACAATCGTCGGCAACGTGAGCGCCGAAGGCAAAGCGGGAGCGAACAACGGTTCGGATTCCGGCGGCGCGTATGCAAACCGTAAATATAAATTCGTTCCAAAAATGGATTATTTGGCGATGCGCGATTTTACCGTTTACATCGAAGGGCCGGTCGGCACAAACAGTGCGCCGTCAACCAACGTCGTGAGCGTGACCACCAAACGCGTCGCGCAACATGGCGCGATGTTTTCGCCGCACGTTTTGCCGGTGATGGTCGGCACGACGGTCGAGTGGCCGAACGACGACGACATTTACCACAATGTTTTTTCAATGTCAGATGCGAAACAATTCGACCTCGGACTCTATAAAGGTGATCCGCCGGAAAAAAAGGTGAAATTTGACAAGCCTGGCCGTGTGGATGTGTTTTGTTCCATCCACGAAAATATGCACTGCATCGTGCTGGTTTTGGAAAATCAGTATTTCGCTTCGACGGATGACAATGGCGATTACAAAATTCCGAACGTGCCGCCCGGCACTTACAAATTGAAAGCGTGGCACGAACGATTGCCCGCCGATGAAAAAGAAATCATCGTTCCGGCGGACGGCGAGGTGAAAGCAGACTTCACGCTCGGCATCAAAAATCTTCCGCAATACTGACGCTCATGCGCAACGCGAATTTCCGCACCAAAGTGCTTGTGCCGGTGATTGTCGTGATGGCATTGCTCGTGGTCATTTCCATGTGGCTCGTCAACCGCCGCGTAACCGGGCAAATTCGCTCCAATGCCGCAGAACAATTGAAAACGGCGGAGGCGGTTTTGAATGTCAGACAGCAAAATCGTGCCGAAGAACTTTTATTGCGATATCGAAATGTTGAGAGCGAGCCGCGCGTCAAAGCTTGGGCAATGCAAAAAGCGTTCGGCTCGGAAAATGGTGAAGCCGATCCGACGATGGTGGCCAACACGCTTTTGGATTTTCTTCACCGGCTTGTGGACGAGCGATTGTGCGACGCTGTCGTTTTGACGCCCAAGAACGGGCAACCGTTGTCTTATGCTCATGGCTCGCAATTTGACATACACGCGTTTGAAGCCAGTTGTTCCAACTCAATCGCCAAATTTCAAAATCAGCCCGTCGTGGAAACAGTTCAAAATGGCGACCGTTTATTTGACGTCGTGACAGTTCCAATCATCGTCGAAGACACAAATACCGTTTTCGGGTCATTTACTTTTGCCGCAGAAAATACTTTTCCGTTGGAATTTTTTAAACTGACGCAAAGTGAACTGGCGCTATTTTCTGACGGTCGAGTTGTTGCTTCAACGCTTCGTGATCCTGATGAAGTGAAAACGTTGCCGGGTCAGTTCGGAAAAACTGGTGATTCAAATGACCCGCAGGAAATTGTTCTCGGCGACGAACATTTTCTCTGCCATGCCGGTTGGCTTGGCAATGCAGATGAACCGCACCAGTTGGGCTATTTAATTCTTTCATCCTACAAAAAACCGCTTCAAGTTTTGCAATCCATGCAACTATTGCTTTTGCTGGTCAGCCTCGCAGGAATTTTAATTGGCACTGCCATCATTTGGTTTCTCATCAGCCGCGTCACACGGCCGTTGCTGGAATTGCGCGACAGCGCGGAAGCCGTCGGGCGCGGCGATTTTTCGCGCCGCGTGGCGGTTCGCTCCAAAGATGAATGCGGCGAATTGGCCGTTGCCTTCAATCGAATGACGGAAAATGTCCAGCAATCGCGCGCGCAACTTGAACAAACCGTCGCCACGCTCAAAAACACGCAGGAGCAATTGGTGCAAAGTGAAAAACTTTCCGCCGTCGGCGAATTTGTCGCGGGCGTGGCGCACGAATTGAATAATCCGCTCACGGCAGTCATGGGTTTTTCGGAAATGCTCAAGGACGCAGACGTTGGCGAAAAACATGGCCGGCATCTCGACATGGTTTTCAAGGCGGCGCAACGTTGCCAGAAAATCGTGCAATCGCTTTTGAGTTTTGCGCGCCGGCAAAAACCGGAACGCAAACCGGTTTCGGTGAATTCTCTCGTCGAAGCCGTCCTCGAAATCGTCGCTTACCCGCTTCGCACGAGCAATGTCGAGGTCGAACTGAAATTGGATCCAAATCTGCCGGTGGTGCTGGCGGACGAGCATCATGTCCAGCAGGTGTTGCTTAACGTCATCAACAACGCGCGACAGGCCATTGAAGCACATCAGCCGGGCGGAAAAATCAAGATTGCGACCGAAGCGCGCGAGCCGAACATCCGCATCACGATCTCCGACAATGGGCCGGGAATTTCGCAGGAAAATTTGCGGCGTATCTTCGATCCATTTTTTACGACCAAGGAAGTCGGCAAAGGCACGGGGCTTGGTTTGAGCTTGTGTTACGGCCTCATCAAAGAACACGGCGGCAATATCACGCCGATGAGCAAGCCGGGCGAAGGCGCGACATTTATCATCGAATTGCCGATCGCGCGCGGCGTCGAGGCAACGAAAGCATCGCCGCCATCCGAAATAAACAAACCGAATCCTAACGGAGGCGCGGGTAAACGCGTGCTGATCATTGACGACGAGGAAACCATTTTGAAAATGATGCAAGAGGAGTTAAGCCGTTATGGTTACGACGCGGTCGTGGCTGCGGACGGCGAATCCGGTTTGCGTGAGATCAAACAAAATCATTTCGACGCGGCGTTTTTCGATTGGAAAATGCCCGGTTTGAACGGTCGCCAGATTTACGAACGGCTGCGCGCGACGAATCCTGATTTCTGCCACCGCGTTATTTTTATCACCGGCGACGTCGTCAACGAGCCGATGCGGAAATTTTTGGAAGATGAAAACCGGCCGTGCCTGACCAAACCTTTTGCGCTGGCCGAATTGCGAAATGTCATCAAAACGGTTTTGGTGACAGAACGAAATTTGTAACTCGGCTTCTGCTTTTCCCGTCTGCTTGATTTTAATCATCACATGAAGAATTCCATTTTTGCTCACACACAAGTTTTCTGCCTCCTGGCTTTCTTTGCCATCGCCGCCGGCGCGCAACCACTTCCGCAAATTCAACTGAAACAAGTTTTTCCCAATTTAAAACTTGCTGCGCGTCCGATCTGGATGAGCGAAGCGCCGGACGGCTCGGGCAGATTTTTTATCGTTGAACAGACCGGCGCCATTTTTATCGTGAAAAAAGGTTCCGATGGTGGCGACGCGAAAGAATTTCTGAACATCAAAGACCGCAATCCGATGGTGGACAACGAATGCGGTTTGTTGAGCATCGCGTTTCATCTGGGATTCAAAACAAACCGGCTTTTTTACATTTATTACAATCAAAAAAATCCGGCGGATCAAAACAGCCGGCCACTGAACTTTCCGATTCGCAGCGTCATCAGCGAATTTCAAGTTTCCACCAATGATCCGGACGTGGCCGACATGGGTTCCGAACGTATTTTGTTTCAAGTGCAACAGCCGTTCGGCAATCATAAAGGCGGTGAACTTGCCTTCGGCCCGGATGGTTATCTGTATTTAGACCTCGGCGACGGAGGCAATGCCGACGATCCATTCGGCAGCGGCCAAAATACCGCCACGTTGCTCGCCAAAATGTTGCGCATTGATGTCAATTCGCGTTCGACGGTTGGCGAAGGCAAGCGTGTGCGGCATTTGCAATACGGAATCCCCTCCGATAATCCATTTGTGAATGAGCCGGACATGGGCGACCGCGGCGCGCGAAAAGAAATTTTCGCCTACGGTTTGCGCAATGCGTGGCGTTACAGTTTTGACCGCCAGACCGGCGATTTGTGGGCCGGCGACGTCGGCCAGGATTTGTGGGAAGAAGTTGATCTCATCACCAACGGCGGCAATTACGGCTGGAACGTCCGCGAAGGCGCGCACCATTTCAAGCCCGGCCCCGCCGGCGCACAATACATTGACCCGGTCATGGAATATCCGCACCAACCAAAACTTTTGCCCGAATCTATGTTTCCCGATCACAGCATCGGCCTGTGCGTCATCGGCGGTTACGTTTATCGCGGCAAACAATTTCCCGCGCTCGAAGGCATCTACATTTACGGCGATTATAATTTGGGAACGATTTTGGGGTTCCGTTATGACCGCGACGCGCACAAAGTCACCATGCAAGGCATGATGCTCCAGCAAACAAAAAATATAAACAGTTTCGCGGAAGATCAAGCCGGCGAACTTTATGTCCTGACACAGGGCGGCCAGATTTATCAAATCGTCCCGCAATAACGCCGGAAAAACCTTGGATTCCGGCGGCGTTGTTTCAAAATCCTCGCGTGACGAGTTTTCAGCATAGCCGCAATCGCATTCTTGTCGTCTGCCTGCTTCTCGCCACGGTCACGCTCGCCGTTTATTGGCCCGCGCGTCATTACGATTTCATCGGCTACGACGATCCCGATTACGTCTTTGACAATCAAATGGTGCGTGACGGCTTGACGCTGCATGGAATCCAATGGTCGCTCATAGACCGGCAAGCCGACAATTGGCATCCGCTAACGTGGCTCTCGCACATGGCCGATTGCCAGTTGTTCGGCGTCAATCCTAGCGCGCATCACATTGTCAACGTCGCGTTCCATTGCGCAAACGCCGTTTTGCTTTTTCTGTTGCTCAACACCATGACCGCCGCGTTTTGGCGAAGCGCATTTGTCGCCGCGCTCTTCGCGCTGCATCCATTGCGCGTGGAATCCGTCGCATGGATTTCGGAACGCAAGGACGTCTTGAGCGGATTTTTTTTCCTGCTCACGTTGCGGGCATATGCGCTTTATGCCAAAGGAAAAAATCCGGCGCAATCCGCTGAAACAAAAAGTCGCGGCATTTTCTGCAAACTGTCATTGCCATTTTTCCTGCTCGGATTGCTGTCCAAACCGACACTGGTCACAACGCCGCTGGTGATGTTGCTGCTGGATTTTTGGCCGCTTCAACGATTCAAGCATTCAACATTTCAACGGTTGCTTTTTGAAAAATGGCCGTTTTTTTTGCTCTCCATTGTTTTCGCCATCATCACGTTGATTGCCCAACAACCCGCATTGCCGTCGCCACACGCAGGATTTTTTTTGCGCGCCGAAAACGTCGTCGCGAACTATTACGGCTACATTGAAAAATTATTCTGGCCACACAGTCTTTCATTTTTGTATTTGCGTCCCGAAACGATTCCATTTCATTTGTTACTTCAAGCCGCGACGGTTTTATTTTTCATTTCCGCGCTCGCCGTTGTCGCCCGGCGGCGTTGTCCGGCGTTTGCCATCGGCTGGCTGTGGTTTTTGATCGTGCTTCTGCCCATGAGCGGCATCGTGCCGTTGGGACATTTGTCCATCGCCGACCGTTACACTTATTTGTCCGGCATCGGCATTTATCTGATGACGACGTGGGCAATTGTAGATTTCACAAAAACTTTCTTACCGGAGCTTTCGCGCAAAATCATTTTTGGCATTGCCGCCGCAATAATTTTGGCCGTCTGCGCAATCCTTTCCCGCCAGCAACTCGCTTACTGGCAGAATACGGAAACGCTGATGGAGCACGCGCTCAAGGTTGATCCGAACAATGGCATCGCGCGGGTGAATCTGGATGCCTGGCGTTTCGCGCAGGAACATCCTGAAAAAAAGAAGCAGTTGCGAATACCATGACAGCCGGCAATTTTTCGGAATTAAATCTGAAAATCCACCGCCGTTTTTTTGTCCGCCTTGTTCAACACGCGCATGTCGAGGCCATCGTAAATGACCAGCGAATTCGGCGCGACGCTGTCCATGATGAACACATTGCCGCCAATCGTGCTGCCCGCGCCGATGACCGTTTCGCCGCCGAGAATCGTCGCACCCGGATAAATCGTCACGCCGTCCTCAATCGTCGGATGCCGCTTTTTGCCGCGCAATTGTTGTCCACCGCTCGTGGACTTCGCGCCCAGCGTCACGCCGTGATACATCTTCACATGATTGCCGATGCTGGCCGTCTCGCCGACGACCGTTCCGGTGCAATGATCCACAAAAAAATGCGAGCCTATCTTTGCGCCCGGATGCAAATCCATTCCCGAACGGAAATGCGCCCATTCCGTCATGATACGCGGAATCAGCGCGACGTTTTTCAAATACAATTCATGCGCCAGCCGCTGCACCGCAATCGCTTCAATAAACGGGTATGACACGATAATTTCTTCTTTGCTCGCTGCTGCGGGATCGCCATTGAATGCCGCTTCTACATCAGTCTGTAAAATTTCGCGAACGTGCGGCAGGCAATGAAGAAATTCCAGCGTCAAACTGTGCGCCGCCGTTGTGATGTCTTTTTTCAGCAAATCTGCGGGCGGATTGTATTCAAGGCTCTTGCGGATTTCGTCCTCCAATTTTCCGAGAATTGAATCCAGCAACGCCGCCGTTTCTACTTTGATTTCCGATGAATGAATCAGTTTTTCGTCAAAAAATCCCGGAAACAACAGCCGCAACAAATCTTGTGTGATGGCTGTAACGACGCGCTTGGACGGCAGATTTTTTCCGTCCAGATGATTGATGCCGCCGACACGCGCATACGACGCAACCAGTTCGTTCGTGAGTTTGGTGACGGTTTCCACGGCGAAGGATTTACCACAAAGGAACAAAGAAACAAAGTTTTTGTCAGTGGAGGCTGGATGCAGCGGCTTTCGGCAGAAAGCCGGATGATTAAACTTCCAAAATATGACGGCGGTCTGCGGACCCGCCGCTACGCTTCTTTGTTCCTTCGTTACTTTGTTGTTCAACTTCAGTCCGTCTTGCTGAAAACATTACCGAGCAATTGCGGCTGCTTTGGAAGCTTCAGCAAGACGCCTTGAGATTCAGAACTTGGCCAGAACCATAAGCTGCCATCCGCCGCGAGCGAAATGATTCCCTGCCAAACACTCGTGATGCCGACCCAATCGTGATGGATGCCCAACTGCGTCGGTGGAATTTCTATCGCCTCCGCCGTGGTTTTTTTGTTAAGCGGCCATTGCCACAGTGAACCGTCCGTTTTGAGCGCGACCATTCGATCCCAATTTATCGCCACGGCAAGCCAATTCGTTTCCACGCCAACTTAGTCAAGGTCGAATTCGCATTTTCATCTGAATTGTTCAGATAAATATTCCGAATCCATAAAGTCCCATTTTTTCAATGTAGGCCGCTCTTTCATAACCCGATCCTCCTCCCAGGCCGGAAGAGGAATCTTGAAATGCGACCTGATCATAATTAGTTGCGCGCTTGAAACTAACATCATTTGTTTTTCCCACGTATTCAATAGTCCAAACATTGCCGTTGGTCTTTTTAGCCAAATCAAACCACATGGAAATGATTTCCTGCCAATCGGAATTGGTGCCGATTTGCTGTGGCTTGTAATCACGCACGCTCGGCCAGTTGGTTCGCCAGCCATCCCAGTGAAAGTTTTGATTTTTCCATTCCCAAAGCGTGCCGTCCGTTTTCAAAATTAAAAAGTTTCGCTGGTAAAGAGAGACAACTTGCTGCCAGTTTGTTTCGTCGCCAAAGCGGATCATTTTCGCTCCCGTCCAATCAACCGGTTTGGCTTCGCTCGAAATCCAAAGCGAGCCGTCGGCTTGAATGCCAACGGTGTCCAGATAACCGTGGACACGATTTGCCTTTGATTGAATTGTTCCTTGAGGATCCCAAAAATCAACGCGTTTGGCACCGGCTGCTGAAATCCAGTTTGAGCCGTCCATGATTCGTTGCGGCCCGGCACTTTTTGGCAACGGCCGATTAATAGTCCACCAAACATATTTCCAACGGCTGCCTTGATTTTCAGGATAAAAATCCCGTAGGCTGTCGAACCAAATCCGGCCATCAGAAAATCGCACTTGGATGTTATCTTGAAGATCGCCGTGCAATTTTGGCGCGTCTGCCAAAGAAAATTTCGCCGCGCCGTGCGCCGGTTCGGACGGTTCAAAAATTTCCCAAACACGATTGTAAATCGCCGCACTGCCCGCAAACACAAACAGCACTGCGCCGATGATGCCAAAAATGTTGCGCCGCCAAAGCCGCCCGCTTTCGACATAGTGGTTGAAATTGCGCGCCGCCAGCCACGGAATAAAAATGAGGATCGTCAAAACGCCGGTTAAAACTGGCAAGACCGCGCCCCAAAATTTCATGCCCCACAATGCTAAATTTGTCTCTTCATTTCCGTAACCGGAATAGTTGAAGTGAAACCAGTTGCCAGCCAGAAACTGTTCAAACAAAAATGCCGTCACAATGCCCACGATGGCGATGCTCAAGGCTTGCAGAAAATTTTTGGCCAGCGTCGAGGCAAAAAATCCGATCAACGCCAAAGCCGCCGATAAAGTCATCATGAAAATAACGGGCGTGAAGCTGAAAAAAGCTCCGGTGTCATAATTGTTTGTCGGCCTGAAATACTCATTGGGCGCGCCCAAATGCGCCGCCATCATTTCCAAAAACATCGGCATGACGCCGCCGAGCAGCACGCCAAAAACCATGACCAAAATAAATTTGATGGTGAACTGAAACCGCCGCGAAACCGGCAGGCAAAATTGACCTTCCATCACGCCGAGCTTGCGTTCTTCCGCCACGGCCATGCAGCCGATGACCAGCGGCATTACCAGCCAGAACGTCCAGAAAAATTGTGAAAGCACATCGGCCAGCTCATTTTTATGAAAGTTGCCATAACACGCCCGCAAAATAAAAACGCCGATGTGCAAGGCCAAAAATGCGGCGGCGCAAAACAGGCTGATGCTTTGCAATTGAAATTCCTTTTTCAACAGCGCGGAAAATGGTTTTTTTCGGCGCACCGAAACGGATGTTTTTGAACCGCTTTCAAAATAGCGCCAGCTTGAAAACGAGATGATCCCGCCTGTCCAAGCCACGTCCTGTGCGCGATGAAACAACCGGTGTGCGAACCAAAAACCCGAAATTGTATAAATTCCCGCCGCGCCATATAAAACACTGAAAATGACAAGGTCGGAAACTGATTTGGGAGAGAACCTGGAAATCACGAAGGCAATCAGCATTAGCAATCCAATCGGAACGATCAACGTGATCCAAAATGCGGCGGCGATTTGTCGAAGCAGGAGCGTTGTCCACAACCCGCCGGTCAGCGCGATAAGCATGGCTGCACCGCTGCCAAACATGGCATGGTGAAAATCGGTCCCGATTATTTTGGGATTGAACTTCCAGATCAGCATTTTTAAAGCATGATGAAACAAAAATTCGCTGCTGATGAAATAGGCTGCCAGAATCAGCCCTGCGGCGGAAAATAAAATGGCAATTTTAGTCCGCCAGATTTGACGGCGTTCGATTGGTTGCGACATCAGCGAAGAAAATGTTCCCAAACTGAATTCGCGACCAAAGGAATCCACGGCCAAAAGAATTGCGCCGAAGAAAACAAACAACGGCGTCCAGGCAAACGACACATCCGGGTCTTTCCAAGACAACCACGGCACAAAGATCGTCAGCAATAAAACGGCCAAGCAACTTGGCAGCAGCAACCGGATTTCCTTTTTGAGAAGCGCGTTCATTTTTTCGCCTTTTTCAAAATGTCCGAGGCCACGAAAATTTCTTCGAGCGAAAGTGATTCGCATTTCAATTCTTCTGGCTTCATCGCGCGTAATTTCTCCATCAATTGCTCGCTGTTGCCGTCGGCGAGGATTTCCACTTCACGTCCATTTTGTTTCACGTTCAACGCACCGGACAAATCGAGTTTCGGAATTTCAGAAAATCGCGCGCGGATTTTGCGGAAACGGTCGCGCGCGGCGTCGGCTTCCATCGTCAAAAGATTTTTGCCGTTTTCAATGATCGTGAATTCGTCAATCAAACCTTCAAACTCGGAAATCAAATGCGTCGAAACAAACACCGTGCGGCGTTCTGGGGCGCCGGACTGATACGCGCCGATGACGGTCTCGATAAATTCGCGGCGCACAATCGGGTCGAGGCCGCCCGTCGGCTCGTCGAGCACGAGCAGCTCCGGTTCAGGGCAGATCGCGCCGATGAGCGCGAGCTGCGTGCGCTGGCCTTTTGCTTTGGATTGAGCTGAAAACGGTTGATCAAATCGTTTTCGATGTCGCGGTTCCAGTGTTTGCGGAACGACGCGAGATATTCCAGCGTGTCATTCACGGTCATCCACGGATAAAACGCGACCATGTCCGGCACATACGCGAGCCGCGATTTGACGGCAACTTCATCGCGTTGCGGATCAAGCCCGAAAACACGGACGTCGCCGGACATTGGCCGCAGCAAATTGAGCAAACATTTTATTGTCGTGGTTTTGCCCGCGCCGTTGCGGCCAAAAAAGCCGTAGCATTTTCCAGCGCGCACGTTGAGCGTCAGGCCGTTCACGGCGTCCAGCTTGCCGTAGCGGCGATGAAGATTTTTAATTTCGATGACAGGTTCGTTCATGGCGTTTCCTTTTGCTTTGATTTGCGTTCGAAATAATCCAACCGCTCCTTGACCAGCGTGAGAAATGCATCGCGCTCGACTTGCAGGTGATGCGCGGCGACGACGGCCTCGTCAATTTCCTTGGTCAAGATTTTTGCGCGCGCGGACTTGGTGAACGGCGAGTTGCTTCCCTTGAGAAAACAGCCCTTGCCGGGAATCGTCTCGATGACGCCCTGGTTTTCGAGTTCCGCGTAAGCCTTGGCCACGGTGTTGCGGTTGACGCGCAATTCCTCGGCAAGCGGGCGGATGGACGGCAGCGGTTCGCCCGCGCGCAGCCCGCCCGACGCGGCGGCGTAGCGGATCTGGTCCACCAGTTGCAGATAGACCGGCTTGCCGGACTTAAAATCAATTTGCAGGAGCATATTCCATTACTGACATAGGACACTATGACAGTTGGCGGCGGGCGTCAAGAAAAATTTTCAGAAATGGAAATAATCAGCGGACGACCTGCAAAACGGCTTCAACCACTCGCTCAACGCTGATGCCGTTCATGCAACGAAAATCAATCGGACATTCGCGCAAAAAACACGGTGAACACGGCGCAGCGGATTTCAAAATTTGATGCTGTAATTCATTTGTAGAAATTGGGCCGGTCAATTCCGGCGACGTGCTGCCAAAAATCGCGGCCACCGGTGTTCCGAGCGCGGCGGCGACGTGCATCGGGCCGGTGTCGTTCGTTAAAAGCACGCGGCAGAGTTTCAGGAGAGCCATCAGCTCGCGCAATGAAGTTTGGCCAATTAAATTTTGAATTTTTAGTTTTGAATTTTTAGTTTCTGACTCAATTCGTGCGCCAACTTCAATTTCGCCTTTGCCACCGAACAAAATCCAGACGCAATCCGTTCGCTGCTGGATTTCTTTTGCCGCGGCGATAAATCGTTCGACTGGCCAGCGTTTGGCCGGGCCGTATTCCGCGCCGGGATTCAAACCGAAAATCGGTTGCGAAATTTTATCCAAGCCGAATTTTTTCTTTACGGCTTCTATTTCTTCCGGCGCAACAAATAATTTTGGCGGCAATGGTTCAGAATTCGCGCCAAGCGCGGCGGCCAAATGCAAATACTCGTGAATCTGATGCGCGTCCGTAGCTGCGTTCGGCAGAACGCGGCTGTTTGAATCTGGCCGCTGACTGCCGTCAGCAGCTACGAGTTGACGAATTTCAGCCGTTGTGCGCTTCCGCATTTTCACCGCATCCGCGCGCGGCGCGACGGTTTGCGTCAGGAAAAAATTCCGCCACGGGCGCGCATAACCGATGCGCTGCGGAATTCCGGCGAGCCAAGGCTCCATTGCCGAGCGCGGCGAATTCGGCAGCACAAGCGCCAGATCAAATTTTCCGGCGCGTAATTTTTTGCCGATGGGAAAAATATTTTCATCCGCCGCAAATGAAATCGTTTCGTTGATTGCCGGATGGTTCAGCCAAAGTTCGCGCAATTTTTCAGGCGTGAGCAGCGCAATGTGCGCGTCGGGAAATTTCTCGCGCAATCGCGCCAGCGCGGGCGTGGTCATCACGGCGTCGCCGAGCCAATTAACGCCGCGAACTAAAATTCGTGGCGCAGACGGCAGTCGAGTCGGAAAATTCATTTTGCTGCCTGGGTTTCTGAATTCTGCATTTTGGATTCTGACTTTGGCATTTTCCATCGCCGATGCACCCAAAACCAATTCGCCGGGTCGCGGCGGACGGCGATTTCAAAAGCACGGTTCACGTCGCGCATAATTTCCTTGGTCGAGCGCGGCGCTCCATTTTCGCGCGTTGGAATTTCATCGCCGGCTTCAATTTTCCATTTTGCCAATCCGACGCGATAACAGATGGCTGTGTGCAGTGGACAATGGTATCGCAGCGCAAAAATCGCCGGCGCGGCAGAAGTCATGCAATCATGGCCGAGAAATGGCAGGCGCAATCCACCGCGACCTTCGCTTTGATCGGCGAGCAGGCCGAGAAGCAAACCGGTGTCGGACATGCATGCGCGCAACGCGGCGCCGTCTTTGCGCCGTTCGAAAAAATTGCAGCCGGAACGTTCGCGCAACGATTGCAGCAGGCGATTGAGCGCAGGCTGGTTCAATGCGCGATAAGTGGTGGCGCATTTGAAAATGGGGACGAATTGTCCGAAGCGCGCGTAAAGCTCGAAATTCCCGAAATGGCCGATGGCGATGATGCGGCTTTGCGGGCCGGCACCGGCCTCGTGCGGCAAAATTTTTTCCGCGCCGACAAATTCAAAATGCGGTTTTATTTCCCGTGGAGTCATGCCGGCGGTTTTGATGGCGCAACAATAATTTTCGCCGAGCCGCCGAAAATTTTCCTTTGCGATGGCATGAATTTCTTCCGGCAATTTTTCATCGCCGAAAACGGTTTGCAAATTTTGCAGCGCAACCTGCCGATGCCGCGCGTCCAGCCAAAATGCAATTGCTCCGCCGCTGCGACCGATTCGCGCGACGAGGCGCAACGGCAACGCTTGAATAATTGCGACGAGCATCCGCGCGAGCCAATAAAGCAGCGTGTCCATCAGCGAAAACAGATTTTGCGCACGCAATCCTGAAAGTCGTTTGCGCCGCTGACGATTTTGATTTCGACGCGCATGAACAGAATCGTCAGATCGCGCCGGTCAATTTTCGGAAAACGCACGGCGTCCTTTTGCGTGGTGATGATGACTTCGGCCTGCCGTTTTTTTCCGCGATTGATGGCGTTCAAAATTTCCTGCTGGGAAAACCTGTGATGGTCGGCGAAACGTTTGGAATAAACCAAATCCGCGCCGAGCTTCACGAGGCTTTGCTCAAAACTTTCCGGCTGCGCGATGCCGCTCAACGACGCGACTTTTCTTTTTTTCAAAATATCGAGATCAAATCGCTCGGCGGTGAAAACGTCTTCGAGATAGAGCGGATGATGGACGCACTCGATGATCGCCGCGTCGGAATTAAATTTTGCGATGCGTTCGCGAAGCTCCGCCGTTTTGCCATCGCTTTTCGTGATGAAAATCGTCTGCGCGCGCGCCAGATGCGATGGCGGCTCGCGCAACGTGCCACGCGGAAGCAAATGCTCGTTGCCGAACGGCTGCTGGCGGTCAATCAAAACGACATCGTGGCGACGACCGCGCAAGTGCCAGTATTGAAAACCATCATCAAGCAAGAGCGTGTCGCAGCCGAATTTTTCAATCGCATAACGTCCGCTTTTCACGCGGTCTTTGTCCACAAGCACCACGACGTCCTTCAAATTCGATGCAAGCATATAAGGCTCATCCCCGGCCATTTCCGAATCGAGCAACAGCGATTTGCCATCGGAGACAACGCGCGGCGGCGTTGCATCTTCGCGGAGCAAAATTTTATTGAGCAACCATTCGTGAAATGGTTTCGGTTTGGAACGATAACCACGCGAAAGAATCGCTACGTTACGACCGGCATCGCGGAGTTCGCGCGCAAATTTTTCCACGACGGGAGTTTTGCCGGTTCCGCCGACGGTCAGATTTCCGATAGCAATGACCTGGACGCCAAGAGTTTTGTCGCGAAGAATACGGACGTTGTAAAGCCAGCGACGAAGTTTGACAGCGACCTGAAAAATTTTTGAACTGCCGAATAAAAGTCCACGAGTAACATTTGCCTTGAAATCGCGACGTTGCTCGAAAATAACTTCGAGGACGAACGTTTCAAGATTTTCAATCCATTCGCGGAATGTTTCTCGCATTGCGGGCAAGTGTGCCAGCCGATTCGATGCACGGCAAGTTGAAGCAAATGTTCTGTCGTAATCTTAATCTTACCCATAATCGTAATCACGGAAACAGATTAGGATTACGACGACGATTAAGATTATGATTTTCAAAATCCCATTTTTGCCAACTCATTTTGCAGCGCGGCTTGAAATTGTTGAACATCGGCGGCGGACGGTTTGTAGCCTTGTTGCGACGGCACGACGCCGAGCCGCCCGGTTTGATCCAAATACCAATCAGCATTTTGCCCGTCGCTGAACGTCACTTTGCCGCTGACAACCGCGCCTGGTTTTGCAATTTGATCCACGCTAACGGAAACGCCGGAAGCGGGAAGTGTTCCCTCCGGCGCGGGATTTTTTTCAGCAGTAAGTTTAGTTGGAGTTGCAGCAGGTGGCGCGACAACTTTTGGCGGCTCTGGATCTTTCGGCGTCAATTTCAAATCGTCCACGAGGAAGCGGACTTCCATGTAAGTCATTTTCAATTTGAATTCCGACATCAGCCGGTTTTGGATTTCCGAAAGCTTTGCGCCTTCCAAAATCCACGCGGTGACGCGCTGCCGTTGCTCTTCGCTCAAATTCATGCCGCCAATTTAATCAAAGATGTTTGAGAATCCAGTCGTAACCCTTCGCTTCAAGTTCGAGCGCAAGTTCCTTGCCGCCGGTTTTCACAATGCGTCCATCAACCAAAACATGAACAAAATCCGGCACTATATAATTCAGCAGCCGCTGATAATGCGTGATGACCAGTTGCGCGTTTTCCTTCGTTTTCAATTTGTTGACGCCGTTGGAAACGATTTTCAATGCGTCAATGTCGAGGCCGGAATCCGTTTCGTCCAAAATGGCGAGCTTGGGTTCGAGCACGGCCATCTGGAAAATTTCGTTGCGTTTTTTTTCGCCGCCGGAAAATCCCTCGTTGACCGAGCGCTTGAGCAAATCCTCGTTGAGTTCGAGCAATTTGATTTTGTCTTTGACGAGTTCGAGAAATTCAATCGCGTCCAATTCCGTCTGGCCTTTCGATTTGCGGATTTCATTCAGCGCGGCCTTCAAAAAATAAGTGCTGTTCACGCCGGGAATCTCGACCGGATATTGGAACGCGAGAAAAACGCCTTCACGGGCGCGTTCCTCGGGATCGAGGTCGAGCAAATCCTTGCCGTTGTAAATCACCTCGCCGCCGGTCACGTCATAACCGTCGCGCCCGGCCAGCACCGCGGCGAGCGTGCTTTTGCCAGAGCCGTTCGGCCCCATGACAGCGTGGACTTCGCCCGCGCCGATGGTGAGGCTCACGCCCTTGAGGATTTGTTTGTCCTCGACGCCCGCCGAGAGATTTTTGATTTCGAGAATTGGTTTGCTCATTCTAAAATTTCAAATTTTGTTTCTGCTTTTTTAATTCCGCAATTTTTAATTCAAAAACATTTACGACTTCATTTGCCAAACTATCCGCCGAATTAACTAAACTATGAAAATTTGCCGCAAAGTTGTCTAAATTTCCTTTCTGCCAATCCAAAATCTTTTGTCGTCGAGTTTCCATCAACACTTGGCCAGCAACTTTTGATGTCAAAAATTCTTCCCACGGCAAATCTCGTTTTTCCTTTTCGTTACAATTCGCACAAGATAAAACTCGATTTGAAAAATGATTTCGTCCGCCTTTTGACGCCGAAATCAAATGGTCAATATGCCCGTCTTTATTTGTCTTTTCGAGCTTCTTGCCACAATAGGCACATTCAGATTCAAAAAATTTCCAGATTCTTTCAGACTCCTGCTTTGATGGCGTTTCATCAATGATTTCTCGGAAAGCACGGCGAATGATATTTTTCGTATATGCTGTTGTGACAGATGGCATGGCATTTACCCAAATTTGTTCAACCCACGCTTCCTTCCAAACTCACGCCCAGAAGTTTCTGCGCTTCGACGGCGAATTCCATCGGCAATTCCTTGAACACTTCCTTGCAGAAGCCGTTCACGATCATATTCACGGCGTCCTGCGTCGCGAGGCCGCGCTGGTTGCAATAAAAAATCTGGTCTTCGCCAATCTTGGAAGTCGAAGCTTCGTGCTCGACGCTCGCCGACG
>DASQOZ010000111.1:0-11359 GCA_035644195.1 Candidatus Methylomirabilota bacterium
ATTCCGCTTCGGGACAATCGCCAAGTTTGCCGACGCTTTTGATGCCGTCACGGATTTGCGCGCCGCTGTCGGAATCAACCGAGTGTTCCACCGTGCGTTCGTTGTAGTAGATGAACAACCGTGACGGCGTGAAATCGTCGAGTTTCTGTTTAAGCCGGTCAAATTCGATTGCGGCGGCAATGGCATTGGCCGTGCAACTGCCGAGCTGACCCTGGTTGTAAACGGGTGGACATTTTGCGCGCAGATCAATTTTCGACGGAAGCGCGCCCAGCATTTCGCCCGGCGCGGCATAAAGATGGTCGCGTTGATCCGGCAAATCAGGCAGCCAGCCGTAACGGGAAGTTTTGCGGCTCATATCGTTCTCTATCTAATTATGTATTCAACTATGGGAATTCGCGGGATTTGTCCACAAGAAAAAGAACGGCTTCAAATCGCATTTTTGGGACGCAAAAAACTTTTCAAACGGCGGCAATTTTAGCAAAGTGTGCGCGTGTTGACTGAAAGTGATCCAAGGGTTGAGTCCGCGCCATCATTCGCGGCGACCCGTTTTCAAAAAGATTTTTTAGCGGACTTGGAGACCGCCATTTCGCGCTCGCAAGAACATCTGCTCGGCTTGCAAAAGCCCGAGGGCTATTGGAACGGCGAGCTGATGGTGGATTCCACGCTCGTCTCCGACATGGTGGCGTATCATCACTGGGACGGCAGCGTGGACAAAAATTGGCAGCGCAAGGCGGTCAATCATCTTTTCTCCAAGCAATTGCCCGACGGCGGCTGGAACATTTATCTCGGCGGCACGTCGGAAGTGAACGCGACCATCAAAGCCTATCTCGCGCTCAAACTTGCCGGTGTGCGCGCGACGGATCCGCGAATGTTGCGCGCGCGTGAAGCGGCGTTGCATTTGGGCGGCGTGCCGCGGATGAATACGTTTTCAAAATTGTATCTCGCGCTCATCGGACTGTTTCCGTGGGAATATGTGCCGACGATTCCGTGCGAAGTGCTGCTCATCGGCAAATGGTTTCATGTGAATTTCTGGGACATGAGCAATTGGTCGCGCGGAATGCTCGTGCCATTGGCCATCATCAACCATTTCAAACCAATGCGTCCGGTCAATGTGACGCTCGACGAACTTTATCCCGAAGGCATCCACGAACGCGACCTCGCGCTCACACCCGACCCGGAAAAAATTTCCTGGCGCAATTTTTTCCTCTGGCTCGACCGGCTGCACAAATTCGCCGAATGGTTCGCCGAGCATAAAATCCATCCATTCCGAAAACTCGCGCTGAAAAAATGCGAGAACTGGATGCTCGAACGATTTGAAGGCAGCGACGGACTGGCCGCGATTTTTCCGGCGATGCTCAATTCCATCATCGCGCTCAAGGCACTCGGCTACAAAGATGACAATCCGATTTTACAGCGCGAATGGCGCGAGCTGAAACGTCTTCAGCACGAAACGGAAAATGACGTGCGCATCGAACCGTGTTTTTCGCCGGTCTGGGACACGGCGATTGTCGCGATTTGCCTGCATGAATCCGGCATTTCCGAAAATCATCCGGCGTTGAAAAAATCTGCCGAGTGGCTCATCGAACGCGAAATCCGTTTTCGCGGCGATTGGATCCACAAAAATCCGGCGAAGGTCGAGCCGAGCGGTTGGGTTTTTGAATTCAACAATAAATGGAATCCCGACGTGGACGACACGGCGATGGTGCTGCTCGCATTGCGAAAAATTCCCACGGACAATCCGCAAAAGCGCGATGAATGTTTTCAGCGCGGCTTGAAATGGATGATGGCATTTCAATGCAAAGACGGCGGCTGGGCGTCGTTCGACAAAGATTGCACGAAAAATCTTCTCGAAAAAGTTCCGTTCGCCGACCACAACGCCATGCTCGATCCCGAATGCGCCGACATCACCGCGCGCATTCTGGAATTGCTCGGCTACGAGAATTGGAATCGCAACCATTCCCAAATCCGTCGTGCGCTCGAATTTGTCCGCGACCATCAGGAACCCGACGGCTCGTGGTATGGACGCTGGGGCGTGAATTACATTTACGGCACGTGGCAGGTCTTGCGCGGAATGCGCGCGATGAATTGGGATATGAAAGAACCGTGGCTGCAAAAGGGTCGGGAATGGCTCGAAAGCGTTCAACATGAGGGCGACGGCGGCTGGGGCGAACGCTGCAACACCTACGACGATCCGGTTTTCAAAGGGCAGGGGCCGAGCACGGCGTCGCAAACCGCGTGGGCGGTCATGGGATTGTGCGCGTTCGACGACCCGGAAAATCCCGCGCTCAAACGCGGTATAGAATATCTCTCGCGCACGCAAAATGCCGATGGCTCATGGACGGAAGCAGAAACGACTGGCACCGGTTTTCCGAAGGTGTTTTATCTGAAATACGACATTTACCGCAACGCGTGGCCATTACTTGCGCTGGCGAGTTACAAAAAATTGTTGCAAAATAAAGACACGCAGCGCGGTGAAAAATTAAATGGCAAAATAAAACCGGAAATGACTGCCACACAAAATATCGTCCGTTGAAATCACATGGGCTGGCCATATCAAAAACTGGTTCGCCCGCTGCTCTTCGCCCAAGACGCGGAACGCGCGCACGATTTTACGCTCAAAATTCTCGCCCGCGCCAGTCGAAACAAATTGGCTTGTGACCTGATTGGAAACTTTTTCTCCGCGCCGGAATTGCCCGTTGAACTTTTCGGCCTGAAATTTCCGAATCCCATCGGCCTTGCCGCCGGGATGGACAAATTTGCCGCCGCCGTTCCGGTTTGGGAAAAACTCGGCTTTGGTTTTTGCGAACTCGGCGGTGTGACATGGCATCCGCAGGAAGGAAATCCTGCGCCGCGAATGTTTCGCGCCGTTGCCGACGAAGCCATCGTTAATCGCATGGGCTTCAATAATCCCGGTGCGGAAATGTTTGCTCAAAGATTGGCCGGATGGAAAAATTCCGGTCGCTGGCCGAAGCATCCGGTTGGAATCAATCTGGGCAAATCCAAAATTACGCCGCTGGAAAAAGCTGCGGAAGATTACGCCAATTCATTTCGCGTGCTGCGCGACCTTGCGGATTTTTTTGTCGTCAACGTCAGTTCGCCAAACACGCCGGGCTTGCGGCAATTGCAGGATAAATCTGCGCTCGACGAAATTTTGGCGGCGATGCAGGAACGAAACGGAAGCCAGAATTCAGAAGCCAGAATTCAGAAGCCGATTTTGGTCAAAGTTGCGCCGGATTTGTCATTTGAAGCGCTGGACGAAATTCTTGAACTCGCAACGCAACGCCAAATCGCCGGAATTGTCGCCACGAACACGACCATTTCGCGTCCGCAAGCCAACAATCCACTGTCGCAAAAAATTTATTCCGAAAGTGGCGGCTTGAGCGGCAAGCCGTTGCGCGAACGCAGCACGGAAATCATCCGCCACATTTTCAAGCAAACCAAAGGCAAATTGCCAATCATCGGCGTCGGAGGAATTTTTACAGCGGAGGATGCGTGGAAAAAAATCACGGCGGGCGCGTCGCTTGTGCAAATTTACACCAGCCTTGTTTATGAAGGTCCGGGCATCGCAAAAACAATCGTGGCTGGTCTCGTAAGAAAAATGGAAACGTCTGGAATGAAAAATTTGCAGGAAGCCGTCGGTTCGGCGAATTGATTTTTAGACTTCTGAAAAATAGTAGCAGCGAACGTCAGTTTGTTCTAACATTCATCACAATTATATGTCGCCTCTAAAATTCTTTTACGTCTTGTGCGGCTTGATTTTTCTAACAGGAATCACAGGCTGTAGAACGACTGGCGATGATCCAAATATTTACTGGGACAACCATGGCAGCAACGGGTCAACTCTGGTTACGCCGTTTGGTGGTTTGAAAACAACACATTGAGTCGACTCACGTTGGATGCTGCGATGAAATTGAATTTTGCGCAGGTCTCATTTTATGTTCGAACATCGTTCCAAACCCTTGCTGTCGCGGCCGGCATTTTACAAACGTCTTGCGCGCGGCGTGGGCATCGGATTTTTGGTTGTTGCTGCGGCGCTCGGCGTCGGGATGCTCGGCTATCACGGTTTCGAGCAGATGTCGTGGGTGGACGCGTTCGTCAACGCCGCGATGATTTTGTCTGGAATGGGGCCGGTCGGAGAATTGAAAACCGATGGCGGGAAAATTTTCGCCGGTTGTTACGCGCTTTTTAGCGGACTTGCGTTCATCACGAGCCTTGGAATCGTGTTTGCGCCCGTGTTTCATCGTTTTCTTCACAAATTCCACGTGGAGGAAGCCAAACGCGACACGAAGAAAGACGGAGGACATTGATTCTGTTTTGCGCTTGGCGCGTGAAACGATATGCTCATGCAATGCGTTTTGCGTTTTCGAAATATCACGCGCTGGGCAACGACTACATCGTCATCAACCCGAAAGATTTGCCATCGCCGCTCACGCCAGAGCAGGTAAAAATCATCTGTCATCGCAATTTCGGCATCGGCTCGGACGGCATTTTGCTGGGGCCTTCGCCGTCGAAAAAAGCCAAATGCGCGCTGCGGATTTTTAATCCCGACGGCAGTGAAGCTGAAAAAAGCGGGAACGGCCTGCGGATTTTTTCGCGTTATCTTTGGGATAAAAAAATTGTTCGCAACGGAGAATTTGCCATCGAGACGCGCGGCGGAATTGTTCAATCGCTGGTTTTGGACAAAGGCCGGACCGTGCGCGTGGACATGGGCAACGTCAGTTTTTGGAGCGACGCCATTCCCGTGGCCGGCCCGCGCCGCGAAGTCATCAACGAACCGATCCATTTGCGCGGGCAGCAATTCAATTTTTGCGCCGCGACGGTGGGCAATCCGCATTGCGTGCTGCCGTTGCAGCGCATCAGCGCCGATCTCGTGCGGCAACTCGGCCCGCAACTGGAAACGCACGCGCGTTTTCCGAATCGCACGAATGTGCAATTGATGAAGGTTCTCGACCGCAACAATATCCAGATCGAAATCTGGGAACGCGGCGCGGGCTACACGCTGGCCAGCGGCAGCAGCAGCAGCGCGGCGGCGGCGGTGGCGCACCGGCTTGGGCTGTGTGACCGCGAGATTTCCGTCCAAATGCCCGGCGGAAAGATTGAGATTGAGATCGGCGACGGATTTTCGATTCGCATGACCGGCGGCGTGACGAAAGTTGCCGAAGGCGTGATGGCGAAGGAAATGTTTGGCGCTGCGATTGTGGATTAAATTTTCTTTCGCGCCGTCGCGTCCTGTGTTACAGAAATCCTATGCGCAAACTCGTCGGGATACTTTTCGCCTTTTGGCTTTGCGGCCTTCTCGCCGCAATGGGCGCGGGTTATTCGCTGGTTGATGGTTCGACGGTCAGTGGCGAACCGGTTTCGTTCAATGACAACGGCATCATTTTCAAAACCGGGCAGGACACTTATTCCGACCGGTTGCCGTGGCTGAAATTTTCGCAGGCCGGCTTGAAGCAACTGGCGCAAAATCCGAAAATCGCGCCGTTCGTCGAGCCGTTCATCGAACCTGCGGCGTCGGAACACGCGAAGCCGGAAGTCAAACTCAATGACGTGCCGCGATTGGAACATCCCGCAGGCGGATCGCTTTTCGGCGCGCTGTTCACGTCGTCGGTCGGCCTGGTCGTGATGTTGCTGGTTTATGCGGCGAACATTTTTGCCGGTTACGAAGCCGCAGTTTTTCGCGCGCGTCCGATTGGGCTTGGGCTTGGCCTGGCGGCGGCGCTGCCGGTTTTGGGTCCGATTATTTTGCTTTCGATGCCGCCGCCGCAAGCGGCACCCGTCGAAGAAATTCTGGAAACAGCGCCGCTTGAAGCCGAGCCGCATCGTTTTACCGTTCCGGGATTGCCAACGCCAACGCCGGTGCCGCAGGAGGAAATTCACATTGTTGCCAGCGGTTTTACAGGCGCATCGCCGCCACCGGACAGTTCGCCAACGGAAATTTTTCAGCGCGGACAATTCATGTTCAACCGCCGGTTTTTTGAAACGAAATTTGCCGGTTTTTTCGGCATCGCCCGGCCCGAAGCTGACAGGAACAAAATACTGACTGTCAAAATTCCCGCCGCGCTGCTTACGGTCGAACGCATCTCGCGCATCAGCGCCAACGAAATCCATTTTGAAGTCGTCCAAGGCGGCGAACGCCAGGAAATCATGGTGCCATTTGCCGAAATCCAACAGATTCAACTTAAATTCAAATCTTGAAATACCGAACCATCCTCATGTTTGGCGCTCCCGGCTCCGGCAAAGGCACGCATGGCCGCGCGCTCGGCGCCATCCCGAATTTTTTCCATTGCGCGTGCGGCGACGTTTTCCGCAACTTGCGTCCCGACAGCGAACTCGGAAAAATTTTCATCGAACACACCAGCGAGGGATCGCTCGTGCCAGACAAGCCGACCATTGATTTGTGGCGCAAGGTCATCCACGCCAGCGAACAAATGGGACGGTTTCATCCCGACGCCGACACGCTCGTGCTCGACGGCATTCCGCGCAACGTGCATCAGGCGGAAATGTTGCGCGACACGCTCGACGTCGTCGCTATTTTTTACCTCACGTCCAGGAAAAAGGAAAATCTCATCGCGCGCATGCAGCGGCGCGCCCTCAAGGACAACCGCCTCGACGACGCGAATCTCGACGTGATCCGTGAACGCCTGAAAGTCTACGAAAAAGAAACCAGGCCCGTGCTGGATTTTTACGGAAAGAAAATCGTCCGCCGCATCAACACCGACGGCGTGCCCGTGGAAACTTTCTTCAGCATTCTCAAACACGTCGTGAAGCTCTAGTCGGAATTTGCATCCATCCTTTGCCTCTTCGCGCCTTTGCGTTAAAATTTGTTGATGGTTGCATTACGAATCATTTTCATGGGCACGGCGGAATTGTCCTGCGCCAGCCTCGAAAGATTGGCGGGCGGCAAATTTTTTTCCGTCGCCGCCGTCGTCACGCAGCCGAACAAACCCAAAGGCCGCGAACTCAAACCACAGCCGTCGCCGGTGAAGATTCTCGCGCAAAAATTGAATTTGCCGATTTTGCAACCGGCGAAAGCGCGTGACGAAAAATTTATTTCCGAATTGCGCGAATTGCAGCCGGATTTGATTGTCGTCGTCGCTTACGGCCAAATTTTGTCGCCGGCAATTTTGGATTTGCCGAAGTTCGGCTGCGTGAACGTCCATACGTCGCTGCTGCCGAAATATCGCGGCGCCTCGCCGATCCAATCCGCGATTCTCAACGGCGAAACCGAAACCGGCGTGACCATCATGAAAATGGACGCCGGTCTGGACACCGGCGACATCCTTGCGCAAGCGCGCACGCCGATTTTGCCGGAAGACAATTCGCAAACGCTTCACGACCGGCTCGCGCAACTCGGCGCGGAATTATTGGCGAAAATAATTCCCAATTTTGTCGCCGGAACAATTTTCCCGCAGCTGCAGCCGAAAGAAGGCGCGACTTATGCGGCAAAAATCAAAAAGGAAGATGGCAAAATTGATTGGAATTTGTCGGCGCAGGAAATTTTGAATCGTCTGCGCGCGTTCACGCCGTGGCCGGGCGTGTTCACTTTTTTGCCGGATTCGGTGGGGCGAGCGTCCTCGCGAGCCGAAACCGAAACGTCCGAATTGCTCGCGGGGACGCTCGCCCCACCAAAACAATTGTTGAAAGTCTGGAAAGCCGAAATGGTTGAGTGTTCTGGCAATGCTGGCGAAATTTTATCAGCGGATAAAAACGGAATTGTCGTCGCTTGCGGAAAAAATGCGCTGCGCATTTTAGAATTGCAACTCGAGGGCGGGCGGCGAATGAACGCCCGCGAATTTTTGGCGGGACATTCAATCGCAGGCAGGTCGTTTATGAAATTTGCCGGTTGACGAGACGCCAATCCAATCATATTATTTATCTGATGACAGCCACCGTAACCATTCTTTATCGCACGCCCGAACGGGTTTTTTCCGCCGCCGACCGTGGCGAAAAAGTCACCATCCGGCGCGGCAAGTCGGAATATGTTCTCTCCAAAAAAGCGGGGACGGGCGCGCTTTACGGCGCCACACGCGGTTCCATCAAAAAAGATTTAGGCAAACCGGTTGTCAAGTGGAAAGCCATGCAATGAGCTATTTGCTCGACACAAACGCATGGAAAGCCATTTCTTCCGCCACAAAACTTTCCGCGCAATGCAAAGTGTTGCTTGAACCCGAAACAAAACTTTTCTTATTGGACATTTCTTTCTGGGAAATTTGCAAAGCTGTTGAATATGGAAAATTGCCGCTTGACCGTTCTCCTTTGCAGTGGATTCAAGATTCGCTTTCGCCAAACCTTACCATTTTGGCAATCACACCCGAAATCGCCGTCGAATCCTGCAAACTTGCCGACGACGGTTTGCAAACGACTGATCCTGCCGATCAATTGATCGTCGCAACGGCATTGGTTCACCGCCTGACGCTGGTGACGCGTGACAATTTAATTTCCAAATGGGGTGGCGTCCGGGTTTTGAATTACTGAAATGTTTGAACTTCTCAAAACCGACCCGACGACAAAAGCGCGCCTCGGCAAATTGACCACCGCGCATGGCGTCGTCGAAACGCCTGTGTTCATGCCCGTCGGCACGCAGGCCAGCGTCAAGGCGCTCGACCCGCGCGAATTGCTGGAAATGGGCACGCAAATCATTCTCGGCAACACTTACCATTTGAACCTGCGACCCGGTTTGGAAATTATCCGCGCCGCCGGCGGCCTGCACAAATTTATGAATTGGGAAAAGCCAATTCTTACCGACAGCGGTGGCTTTCAAGTTTTCAGTCTCGCCAAAATCCGAAAAATAAAACCGCACGGCGTCGAATTCCGTTCGCATTTGGATGGCTCGCTTTTATTTCTTGGGCCGAAGGAAGCGATGGAAATCCAGCGCACACTCGGCTCGGACATCGCAATGGTTTTTGACGAATGCCCGCCGCACGATTCGCCTGCCAAAGAACAACGCCTCGCCGTCGAACGCACGATTCGTTGGGCGCGCGAATGTCGAGAGCAACCTCGCGCCGATGGTCAAAAAGTTTTCGGCATCGTGCAAGGAGGTTCAAATGCCGCGCTCCGCGAAGAATGCGCGAAAGCTTTGGTCGAAATGGATTTTGACGGTTACGCCATCGGCGGCGTGAGCGTCGGCGAACCGGAACATGAAATGTTGAAGGCGATTGAATTGACCGAACCGTTTTTGCCCGCGCACAAAGCGCGCTACGCGATGGGTCTCGGCACGCCCGCGCAAATGGTGGAACTGATCGCGCGCGGCGTGGATATGTTCGACTGCGTGCTGCCCACGCGCGTCGCGCGCAACGGCACGGCCATGACGCGCAAGGGCGCGTTCGGTCTAAAAGGCGGCGCTTACAAGGCGGATTTTCGTCCGATTGAAGAAGGCTGTGACTGCTTCGCCTGCAAACATTTCACGCGCGCGTATCTGCGGCATTTGCTGAACGTGAATGAAATTCTCGGCCTGCGCATGGTCAGCGTCCATAATTCGCATCTGTTTCTGAAAGTGATGGCCGAAGTGCGCGCGGCAATTGCAGATGGAAAGTTTGCAGAATTTTATCGCGACTTTATCGCGAATTACGTTCCATCTCAAAAAGTTTTAGCAGCACGGAAAGCCGCCGCCAATGAGCGATAAAATGCGAATTATTTTACCGCGCTATTTCTGTAACTGCTCTGCTTCGATAATCATTTTGCCAAGAGAAATTCTCAAAGCTTTTGCAATTGCTTTGGCAGTATCCAAATTGGGACTTCGTTCGCCACGCTCCAAAAGTCCGATGTAAGTTTGATGCAAACCCGATAATTCTGCCAACGCCGCCCGACTCAATTTTCTTTTTTCGCGGTGTTTTTTGACCACCAGCGAAAAAGAGTCTGACAGGAATGATTTTGTTTGAGCCATTCATTGTCAGAATGGCTTTTTGGCGCAAACACAAGCATAAGACATTTGTCTTGACTTGTTATTGGAAAAATGGTTTCTGGCAAAATAATTATGAAAAGTTTAATCGTGTTTGGCGCAGTCTTGCTTTGGATGATTTTTAAGGTCGAAGCCCAAAATTCACTGACAAACGGACTCGTGGCCTATTATCCGTTCACCGGAAATGCCAATGACGCAAGCGGCAACGGCCACAACGGAACAGTTTATGGTGCAACGCTCGCGCCCGACCGTTTTGGACAATCAAATCAAGCCTATCATTTCGACGGTAGCAGCCGAATTTTCCTTGGAAATTCCACTTTAATTTCCGGCTCTGCTTTGACACTTACAGCTTGGATAAAACCTGATTCAGTTTCATCCAGCGGAATGAATGTGATTTCAAGCGGAACTCAAAATAGTTATGTGTTGGCAACAGCAACTATTGCGAAAATATCAAAAACAGAATCACCAAGTTTCAATTCGCTTTTTCAAATGTAAAAATTATCGAACTGTCGAAAAGGAATTAGTTGAAAATCTAAAGCCGCTTTGGAACAGCAAGCCCAACCGGAAATGTTGTCATTAAGTCAGTGGCTAAAAATTTCGCCCCACGCTTCGGTTTATTGCCATTTAGGCGCATTCCAGCAGGAAAGTTTTGCACTTGACGGGGTTGCACCGAAAAATTATTGTATGGGACAAGAACGGTAAAGTCTGCTGGTTTGGCCAGCGCGAGAAGTCGGAGATGATTATCTTCCGGCTTTTTTATTCGCCGCGTGTCGCCGCCGCAGACGCCGTTTGCCAGTTATGAATGCAGATTTTTTAGCAGTTTTGGATTTTTGGGAACGCGAAAAGGGCATCGGCCGCGATGTTCTGGTCGGCGCTGTCCAGGAAGCGTTGCTGTCCGCCGCGAAAAAAGCGGTCGGGCCGGCGCGCGAATTGCGCGTCGAGATTGACCAAAAAAATGGCGACATCAAGGCGTTCGCTAAATTGATCGTTTCCGAAAAAGTTATTTCCGTTCACGACCAGATTTCTGTTTTCGACGCGCGCCGCATCAAACCGGACGCCAATGTCGGCGATGAAATCGAAAAAGAAGTCACGCCAACCGGCTTCGGACGAATCGCCTCGCAATATGCGAAGCAGGCGTTGATGCAAAAAATCCGGCAGGCGGAAAAATCTCTCATCTTCACGGAATTCAAAGACCGCGTCGGCGACATTGTGAGCGGAACGGTCCGCCGTTTTGAGCGCTCGGACGTGATTTTGGATTTGGGAAAATACGAGGCGCTGCTGCCGAACCGCGAGCGCGTGCCGACCGAGGAATACCAGGTGGGCGAGCGGATTCGCTGCTATGTGAAGGCCGTTGAGCAAGGGCCGCACGGCCCGGAGATTATTTTGTCACGTTCTGATCCTCGCTTTGTCATCAAACTGTTTCAACTTGAGGTGTCGGAAATAAACGACGGCACCATCGAA
>DASQOZ010000112.1:0-7798 GCA_035644195.1 Candidatus Methylomirabilota bacterium
GCCCGCGACCATCGGCCCGCACTTTGTCCGGCGGAAGAACCGCCGCCACAATGTCCCATTGTTCTTTGGTCAATTCCATCCATAACCACCTACACATCAATGGCAAAAATCACAAGCCCTATTTATGAGATGCGCTCTAACAAATGCGGCCAAGACGATTGAAGAAAAGCCTATCGGTCTTGAATTTGTGCCCTCGAAACTATCCTTTTCGTTTGACAGCGCGCGAAAATTTTTTGCAAGTGCGGGCTTTTGGTTAGTGCTGGCCATTTTTAATCTACCAAAAAGGAAAACTGTCGAAGGTAAAAATATTTTTAATGGTTTTTTGGTCTTGGCTGTGTTCACTGGAATTGTTGGATTATTTATTCCACCAATTGGATGGCCTTGGTTTCACATTTTTATCTTTCCGTGGTTGTTAATTATCGGAATTGTTGTCGCTCTGTTGCCATTTGCAATTGTCACAAGCAATTACCAGGCTGCTAAAAAGAAAGCTTTAACAAACACTTGCATTAACAACCTCCGACAAATTGACGCAGCTAAAAATCAGTGGGCATTGGAAAACGCCAAGTCGCTTGATGCCATGCCGACGGAGCAAGATTTGAAGCCGTATTTGGCCGGAATTAATTTTCCTAAATGCCCTTTAGGCGGCTCTTATAAATTAAACGCCGTAAAATTAGACCCCACCTGCACAGAAAAAGGTCATCATTTGTCGCACTGACATTTACAACATGGACAAAATCGCTTTGGAAAAAACTTTGCGCGAAACGCTGGCGCAATTTAATTCCGAAACCGGCACGATTCACAAATTGCACGAACCGACGCAACTTCTGCGTCTCGTCGCGCAAGTTGGTTTGCCGCCGCAATTGCTGGATGTCGTAAGCATTATTCCCGTCGGCAAAGGCATTGCCGGAGAATGCGCGCAAAAAAATAAGCCGGTCAGCATTTGTAATCTGCAGACGGATTCCAGCGGCGTCGCCAAACCGGGCGCGAAACAAACCGGCGTGGGCGGCGCGTTGTGCGTGCCGATCCGCGATGGCGATAAAATTGCGGGAACACTCGGCATCGGCACAAGCCGCCAACACGAGTTCACGGCAGAAGAAACGAGCGCGCTGGAAGAAATTGGCCGCAGCCTCGGAGAATTTCTAAAATAATTTCACGTTCTCCCTCACCCCAAGGAGAGGGAGAATTGTTTTCCGTCTCACAGAAATATCTGCGATTGAATTGGCCGGACAGATACACGAAAAAGCAAAGCATCCGCTTGCTGTTCCTTCTCCCCCGGGGGAGAAGGTCAGGATGAGGGCGAGCGTAAATACAAATCAAATTTGTAGCGGCGCTCTATGAGCGCCGTCGGCAGTCATAGACTGCCGCTACAGTTTTGCTTGTCTCCCAAAAGAAGAACGTCGAAACTCATTTCATGGCACTCATCGTTTCTAATCCGGACAAAAAGCCGAAGGTGACTTTGCCGCCCGTTGCGCCGACGAAAAATCTTTCGCCAACGGAAGTTTCCGCCATCGCGCAAAATTTAATCGCCAACATCGAACGCGTCATCGTCGGCAAGCACGAGCAAATCGTCCAAGCCATCGCGGTTTTTTTTGCCGAAGGACATCTATTGCTGGAAGACGTTCCCGGCGTGGCCAAGACGATGCTCGCGCGCGCGATCGCATTGAGCGCCGGTTGCACGTTCAAACGAATCCAATGCACGCCGGATTTGCAGCCGCAGGATGTTTTGGGCGAAGCGCGGCTCGACCCGACGACCGGCCGCACGGAATTTTATTTCGGCCCGCTCTTTTCGCAGTTCGTGCTCGTGGACGAAATCAACCGCGCCGCGCCGCGCACGCAATCGGCGCTGCTCGAAGCGATGGGCGAATCGTCCGTCACTGCGGGCAACGTGACTTACCGTTTGCAAAAACCCTTCATGGTCATCGCCACGCAAAATCCCATCGAACAGGAAGGCACGTTTCTGTTGCCCGAGGCGCAGAAGGATCGCTTTTTGATCCGCATGAATTTGGGTTACCCGAATCTGGGCGATGAAAAACAAATGGTGGAACGATTTCAATTGCAGCATCCCATCGAAACGCTTCAGCCCGTGACGACGCCGGATGGAATCGCGAAATGCCAGCAAGCCGTGCGCGAAGTGAAAGTGCCGTCGGACGTGAACGATGCCATTTTGAAAATCGTCCGCGCCACGCGCGAGCATCCGGCGTTGCTGCTCGGCGCAAGCCCGCGCGGTTCGCTCGGATTATTCCGCGCGGCGCAGGCGATGGCGGTGATTGCCGGCAAAGATTCCGTCACTGTCGAACAAGTTAAATCGCTGGCGCAAAAAGTTTTGGCGCACCGGCTCATTGTTCGCAAAGAAGAAAAATTCCGCGATGTGAAAGTCGCGGATGTCATCGCGGAAATTTTGGCGCAAATGCAGGAGACGAGGTAACGAGTCTCAAATTTCTTCGATTCTGAAAAATCAATCAGAGACTCCTTACGTCGTCTCCTGCTTTTTTAACGGTGTCACGGTTGAACTTTGAAAACGCGAATTTCGGCTGAATTATTTCCACGTCGCGGCACGGCCAGACAAAAAATATCTTTTCCGGGAATGAAAAATGAAGTGCGCGCGCCACGCGCCGTTGGAATTTTTTCCAATTCGGCGTAGCTGTCTGCATTTTGCTGCACAATTACGCTCACAAATCCTTCGCCGCCGGAAACGTAAATCCGTTTCAGAGCCGCGTCATAAAATATGTCGTCGGTGTCGCCGGGAATTTCCATTTGTGCGACGATTTTGCCATTCGTCGTGTCCAGCACGAGCATTTGCGCGGGCGAACGGCAGCCGACGAACAGGCGATGATTTGCTTCATCCAATGCCATCGGAAAATTCGCGCGCGCCGATTCCAAAGGCCATTTTGCCACGACCGATTTTTGCCCGCGGTTCACAACGGCGACCGAATGCGCGTTCGGCACGTTGACGAAAATCCGATTTCCGTTTTGTTCAAGTTGAAACGATTCGGGATGAGCGTCCAATGGAATGCTCGCGGTTTGAGTTTGGGTTGCCGGATCAATCGCGCCCAGCGCGCCACTGCCGAAGCCGACATAAACGCGATTGCTGTTTGCGTCATAACGAACATTGTCCGCATCCGAAAGCGAGCCGATGGTTTTGAGCAATTGAAATTTCCCGGCGTCAAAAATTTTTATTTCATCACTTCCGCCGTTCGCGACGAAAAGCAAATTCGACTTTGGCACAAATGCCAGCCCTTGCGGTTCGCTGCAACCGCTGATGGTGTGAAGTTGTTTGCCACTTTCAAAATCAACGATTTCAACCGTGTTGTTGCCGAGCGCGGCGACAAAGAGACGATGGCCTTGCGTGTCCACGGCCATGTGGTCAATGCGACCGGCAACATCGGGCAACGGAATTGTGCGGATGGGCTGAAGCGAAGATTGCGCGCACGCATTAAGCGCGAGGAAACCGGCGAGGTAAATCACAGACAATTTCATGGCCAGATTTATTTACTTTGCGTGTTGAGCGCGACCTTGAGCGACTTCGCCAAATCAGCGGCTTTGCCTCTGCCCCAATAATGCAGAAAAAGTGTGCGCGGATTTTCGTCGGTCATGTGGCTGTGAATCGCGACGATGTTGATTCCCGATTTGCGAAGTGATTTAAGCACCGGCTGCAATTCGTCTTCATGCACGGCAAAATCACCGTCCACGAGCGCGTTGTCATCAGTCCCTGCAAATGCAGCCCAAGTGTTGACGCCCATTGCGTTGCCCATGTCCATGCCGGACATTTTTGTCGTGCGCCCGATTGTGACTTTGAACATTCCATTATTTGCCTGACCTTTCATACCAAGAATTTCTTCAATTGATTTTGCGGTGATGGAACTTTTTGAAGGAAGCCCTGCGCCGCCAAATGTTTCAACAGGTTTCGGATTCGCGGCGCGGATTTCTTTTATTTTGTCCCAAACTTTTTTTACCGCTGCGGCCAAATTTTCATCCGAACCAGTTCCGCCGATGTGCATGAAATAAACTTTCGGTTCATCGTAAAAGAAATGGTTGTGCAGCGCGGTGACGGAAAGGCCGTTGTCCAGTGCGACGCTCATCACAGGGTTCACTTCATCTTGAAATAGCACCGTGTCGCCCATGACCATCGTTTGATCCATCCCTTTGGTGAACGCCGCCCATGAAGCGAGTCCCATAAACGGCGGCATCGTCCAGCCATCCACGGAAACTTTTACGTCCGTGCGCGGCACGGTGATTTTGAAAACTTCTTCATTGGTGTTATACGCTCCTTTCAGGCCAACGACCTGCTCAATCTTTGCCGTGTCCAATTCTGCGGATTGCGCGTTGATGGAGAATGCACAGATGCCGCAGGCCAAAACCGAGAATAACAATGTAGATTTCATAGGCAGCAAATCTAATCATCATATTCATATATTTCAAGTTGAAATATCTATTACATCGAATAAACTGAATCCGTGAAGATTCAGAACAAATGGCTGCTTTTGCTTTACGGATTGCCGACGAAAAAGAGCGCGGCACGGGTTAATCTTTGGCGACAGCTTAAAAAAGCTGGTGCGTTGCCGCTCAAAACTTCGGCCTATCTGCTTCCCGACCAGCCGGAACATCACGAACGCTTTCAATGGCTGGCGCAGCAAGTCCGCGATGGTGGCGGTGAAGCCACGATCATTCATGTCACCGAGATTGAAGGGCTTGCCAGCGACGATATTGTCCGCCAGTTCAATGAGGCGCGGGCGGCAGATTATGACACGCTGCGGCCCTCTTTGAATGAATTGCTTTCCCGAAATAAAAAACAACTGGACGAATCATTCGCGGCGGATTTGGAAAAGGCGACGCGGCAATTCGAGGACATCCGCAAGATTGATTTCTTCGATTGTCCACGCTCACAGGATGTTCAAATGCTCTTGAAACGAGCATCCAGTTTGCGAAATGGTAAATCCAAAGGCTTGCCTCAATTGACCGCCAAAAGATTTTTTGGCAGAACGTGGCTTACGCGGCCACGACCGCAAATTGATCGCGTCGGTTCGGCATGGTTGATTCGCAAATTCATTGACCCGAAAGCCAGATTTATTTTTGCCAGCGACCCGGCAAAATATCCTGACGCCATTCCCTACGATATGTTTGAAGTGGAATTCTCGCATCATGGCGACGATTGCACGTTTGAAACGCTGGTCAAGCGGTTCGGCATCCCGGACAAGGCAGTTTTGAAAATTGCCGAAATGGTGCATGACACGGATTTGGAGGATGGAAAATTTCAAACGACCGAATGTGTCGGCATTGATCAAATCCTGAAGGGTTGGGCAAAGAAAGGTTTGAGCGACAAGGAACTTTTGGAGCGCGGCGGCGAATGTTTTGACGCCCTGTATCAACAATTACGCAAATGAAACAACATGAAATGGATCACCCGCGAAAAAGTTAAAGTTGACCGCGTGGCTTGCCCGTGGCTCGTAAAAAAACTCATTGATCCGCAAGCGGAATTTATTTTTGTTCCGGCCAAAGAAGTTGAATCCAAAGCAAAGGAACTTGGCGCGACGCCGTTCGACATTGACGGCTGCGAACTTGGACACCACGGCGAAGATGTTTCGTTCAACTCCATCCTCAAGAAATACAAACTCACCGACCCCGCGCTCGTGCTGCTTGGCGAAATCGTCCGCACCGCTGATTCGCAACCGTCAAATCCGCATCCCGCTGGCGAGGGTTTGCGCTGGATTGCCTTTGGTTTTAACGCGCTCGGTTTAAGCGACCATGAAATTCTTGACCGCGAATTTATTGTTTATGACGCGCTTTACGCCGAATGCCAGCGGCAAGTTGCATCCAAGGAAAAAACGTGAGCAACTGGCGGAACATCTCTGAATTCCTCACGCTGCGGCGCAACACGTCGCTGCTGCTCGTCGCGCTCGTGCTCGCGGGCACGGGCGAAAAACTGTGGCTCGGTTTATTTACCGAAAAAATCACTCGGTAAGTTGAAATCATTTTGCAACGTTCAGGTTCGAGTGCAAAATTAAGCAATATGGAGCAAGGAAAATCAGCCGACCGCCGAAAACCGGCGTTTCGATTTGTTATCGGCATCATGCTGCTTGTTTTTCTGCCGCACGAAATTTTTGCCGGCCCGCCGTTTGTCACCGACGATCCGGAGCCGGTGGATTATCAACATTGGGAATTTTACATCGCGTCGCAACATACTCAAACAGCGGACGGCTGGTCGGGAACCGCGCCGCACATTGAAATCAATTACGGCACTGTTTCCAATTTGCAATTGCACCTCATCGCGCCGATGGCTTACAACGCGCCGGACAACGGCAGCGCGCATTACGGTTACGGCGACACGGAACTCGGCGCGAAATTTCGTTTCATTCAGGAAACGGAAAAATTGCCGCAAATCGGAATTTTTCCGCTGCTCGAAATTCCCACCGGCAGCGAAGCGGACGGATTCGGCAGCGGTCATTGGCAAGCGTTCCTGCCGGTTTGGGCGCAAAAAAGTTTTGGCGATTGGAAAATTAACGGCGGCGGCGGCTACGGCATCAATTCCGGCGCAGGAAATGAGAATTGGGAATTTGTCGGAACGGTCGTGCAAAAGCAGATCACAAAAAGTGTTTTGCTCGGCGCAGAAATTTATCATCGCACCACGATGGAAACCGGCGGGCGCGACGACACGGCATTTAATTTGGGAACAGTCATTGATTTCAGCCAGCATCAACATTTTCTTTTTACCGCCGGACGTTCGATTAACGGCCCGACGGAATTTCAAACTTATATTGCGTTGCAATTCACCTTTGGCCCTTGATTTTCACATTCACCTGTGAACGGCTGGCGAAACATCTCTGAATTCCTCGCGCTGCGGCGGAACACGTCGCTGCTGCTCGTCGCGCTCGTGCTGGCAGGCACGGGCGAAAAGCTCTGGCTCGGTTTTGCGCCCAAATACATCGAGACGCTCGGCGGCAGCATTTTAATCATCGGAATTTTTGACGCGCTGCAAACTTTTCTCGGCGCGATTTACGCCTATCCCGGCGGCTGGCTGACAGACCATTTAGGGCAACGCCGGTCGCTTTTATTGTTCAGCGTAATTTCAATTGCCGGTTACATTTTGGTTTTGGTCTGGCATCACTGGCTCGCGCTTTTGCTCGGCTCATTTTTATTTCTCGCGTGGAGCGCGCTTTCGTTGCCCGCAACATTTTCGGTCATTGCCACGTCGTTGCAAAGCAACCGCCACACGATGGGCGTCGGCGTGCAATCCATGATCCGTCGTTTGCCAATGATGGTTGGCCCGCTCGTCGGCGGCTGGCTGCTCACACGCTTCGGCTGGACAGGCGGCGTGCGCTACGCGCTGCTGGTGTGCATCGCGATGAGTTTGCTGACGCTGGCGTTTCAATGGTTCATGTTCGAGCCGGATGGGAAAACTGCCGGGCAAAATAAAAACTCAAGCGACACAGCAATTTCATTTCTTGGCGTCGTGAAAACTTTCACGCCAGCGCTGCGTGAGTTGCTTACGAGCGATATTTTGATCCGCTTTTGCGAACGGATTCCGTATGCGTTCATCATTTTATGGGCGATTGATTTTGGTCATCTGACGACGTTGCAATATGGTTACCTATCCGCGTTTGAAATGGTCACGGCGATGCTTTGCTACATTCCCGTCGCGCATCTCGCGGACAAATACGGGCGGCGTCCATTCGTGCTGGCAACTTTTATTTTCTTCACGCTGTTTCCAATCTCGCTTTTCTTCGCGCACAATTTCGCATGGCTTGCGCTGGCATTTGTCGTGCGCGGACTAAAGGAATTTGGCGAACCGGCGCGAAAAGCA
>DASQOZ010000113.1:0-22454 GCA_035644195.1 Candidatus Methylomirabilota bacterium
TGAAACGCGCGACATGAGCGTGCTGGTTTTGAAAGTCGTCAACACAAATGCGCCGGGCTTGAAAATCAGCGCCGGTGGCGGGCCGAACATTTGGACGACACGCGACAGCATCAAGCTCGTCGGTTACAAAGTATCCGATCCGGGCGGTTACGACATCGCCCATGTCATCGGCGGGTTTTACAATCTGCCGGTGATTGATGAAACCGGATTGACCGATGCTTATGACTTGGACGCCAAATGGAACGGGAATTTGCGCGGGACGGCGCTACAGAAAGAAATTGAGCGCGTGACGCGTGAGCAGTTCGGGCTTGAAGTCGTGAAAGACAACCGGCCGGTGGAAATGCTCGTGGTGCAAAAATCAAATTAAGCTGGACAAATTCCGTCAATCGGCGCGTCATTAGTCTGTTCACCATGAATTTTCCAGGGCGCAAAAATACTTTGAAACCAATCCACAATGGCGGTGTCTTATTGTGCATGGGTTCCCGGCGCGCATTCACTTTGATCGAACTGCTGGTGGTCATTGCCATCATCGGGATTCTCGCGGCGATGTTGATGCCCGTCCTTTCCAAGTCCAAGCAACGGGCGCAAGGTGCGCTGTGTTTGAGCCGTGGCAAACAAATGATGCTGGCGATGACGCTTTATTCCAGCGAGAACAACGAACTTTTTCCGCCCAATCCTGATGACGGCAATACGAATGCGGGTTACAACTGGTGTTCCGGCAAGGCGGGCATTGGTGAACCGCAGGAATTCAATCCCGACGTGCTTAAAGACCAGAAACTTTCGCTGCTGGTGCCTTATCTTGGCGGAAATGTTGAGTTGTTTCGGTGTCCGGCGGATTTGCGGCAGGGTGTATATCAGGGGTCGAACCCGGCTTTGATAAACACAACAGTCCCCGCCGCAAGAACTTTTTCCATGAATCAGGCGGTGGGGACGATTGATTCGCAATATGACGCGACCGGCTACGGAGGCAGTCATGGTGGTGTTCCGAATATGTCCGTCAACGGCCCGTGGCTGACCGGTATGTATAATGGCAACCATCGGAATTCTCCGTGGTTCACTTACGGCAAGACAACTGACATACACTCTCCGTCGCCTTCGGCGCTCTGGGTGCTGGTGGATGAAGACGCCAACGGGCTTAATGACGCCGCCTTTGCCTTTTCGATGGGAACGACCCAATGGTATGACGCCCCCGGCACCTATCACAACGGAGGCTGCGGTTTTGCCTTTGCGGACGGACATTCGGAAACGCACCGATGGCTGAACCGCAGTGAAAAAGGGAGTCAAGGAGCGGAGGTCGCAGATGCGGCGGATTATCAGGACTGGCTGTGGATGCGGGAACGGACTTCGGCGGACAGCAGCGGCCTCCAAGTCACACCGCCGTCGCCGTAAATGGAAATCATCCTTGCCGCCGCGCTGATCGGCCTTCAACCTGTCCCGCATCTTGATGATCCGCAAAAGGAAAAATTTCATGCGGCAAAATAAATGCAAGGACGCGTTCACCTTGATCGAACTGCTCGTGGTCATCGCCATCATCGCTATCCTTGCGGCGATGCTGCTGCCCGCGTTGTCGTCGGCCAAGCAGCGGGCGTGGACGACCAGTTGCAATTCCAACCTGCACCAGGTCGGCCTCGGCATGAGGATGTTCGCGGATGAGAACAATGAATTTTATCCCGAATCCGGTTCACACATTCCATGGGGACAGAACGATCCGATCGCGCCACCGGCTGGCTCTGGGATACGCAGTTGGATGGAGCAGATTTTTCCCTACACTGGCAATACGAATGTGTATAGATGTCCCGGCAATGTGCAATTGCCAACTGATTTGCAAGGGCCGTTCAATTATTTCAACGGCGTGCGCGCGGCGTATATGGCTTCCAGTCCTGATCCGGCTCAACGTTATTTTACCGCCGTCAAAAGCACTTCGATTTTATTTCCATCGGCTTATGTTTTAAGCGGAGACACGGCGGGAATTGAAAGCGACACCGGGACTTTAACATTCTATCAGGACGACGCAGACAAGGATGATTATGTGCAGAATTGCGTGGGCGGCGCGGCCGATCCTGATAATACGGAAGCCTGGCAAATCCATAGCAAAGGCCAGAACATCATGTTCGCCGACGGCCATTCCAAATGGTATAAAATTTATAATCCGGGCGAGATGACTTTCAATTACAAGACCATGACGAATTGGGATCAAGGTTCTCCGTAAATTGCTTCCGGCAATTCATTTCCCCTTTGCGTTCTTGGCGTCTTGGCGGTTTAATTCCGCAATGAAAATTGTTCTCGCTTACTCCGGCGGACTCGACACTTCGGTGCTGATGTCCTGGATCAAGGAAAAATACAACGCCGAGATGATCGGCTTTTGCGCCGACATCGGGCAGGAAGAAGAACTCGACGGCCTCGAAGCCAAGGCGCTCAAGACCGGCGCGTCCAAAATCTACATTGACGATTTGCAGGAAGAATTCGCGCGCGACTTTATTTATCCGATGATTCACGCGGGCGCGATCTACGAAGGCCAATACTTTCTCGGCACCAGCATCGCGCGACCGCTCATCGCCAAACGCATGGTCGAGATTGCGAAGAAAGAAAAAGCCGACGCCATTGCGCATGGCGCGACGGGCAAAGGAAACGACCAGGTTCGCTTTGAACTGACCGCCGCCGCGCTTGCGCCGGATTTGCAAGTCATCGCCCCGTGGCGCGACGAACGCTATCGCGCGGAATTTCCTGGACGGCAGGAGATGATTGATTACTGCGCCGCGCACAAGATTCCGGTGCAGGCCAGCGCCAAGAAACCGTTCTCGATGGATCGGAATCTTCTGCACATTTCCTACGAAGCCGGAATTCTCGAAGACCCGTGGTTCGATTCATTCGATCCGAAAAATAAAAATTATTTCACGACGCTCTCGGTTTTCCCCGAAGACGCGCCGGACAAACCGGAATTCGTCACGCTCGATTTCGTCAAAGGCAATTGCGTCGCCGTGAACGGCAAGAAATTAAATCCGCTCGGCGTGATGAAGGCGTTGAACAAGCTCGGCGGCAAACACGGCGTTGGCCGCGTGGACATGGTCGAGAACCGCTTCGTCGGCATGAAATCGCGCGGCGTGTATGAGACGCCCGGGGGCGCGATTCTGCATTTCGCGCATCGCCAGATGGAAAGCCTGACGATGGACCGCGAAGTCATGCACCAGCGCGACGCGCTCATCCCGAAATATGCCGAGCTCGTTTATAACGGCTTCTGGTATGCGCCCGAACGCCTCGCGTTGCAGGCCTACGTGACCGAGAGCCAGAAGAACGTCACCGGCACGGTGCGCGTGAAACTCTACAAGGGCAACCTCATGGTCAGCGGCCGCAAATCCCCGGTGAGCCTCTACAACCCGCACATCGCCACGATGGAAGCCGACCCGACCAAGGCCTACAACCAGGACGACGCCACCGGCTTCATCCGGCTGAACGCGCTGCGATTGAAGGTGGCGGCGAAGGTGCATGGGAAGAAATAAATATCCGCAAACTTGAGGTGCCAAATTGGCACCTCAAAATCTTTAAGGTCACAATTTGTGACCTTGAACGAAGTTAAAACTTGAAATTCCAAATTGGGACTTCAAGTTTAGCGGCATCCAGTCGCAAATTGCGACCGCATCAGAAAGGAACGCTATGAACAACCAAATGCCAGCGCGCGCAGATAAGATTGGTTCACGAATACGCACGATTCGCGGGAAGAAAGTCATTCTCGACTTTGATTTGGCAGAAATCTACGGCGTGCCGACCAAGCGATTGAATGAACAGGTCGGACGAAATGCAAAAAGATTTCCGCCTGACTTTTTATTTCAACTTACCGCCGAAGAAGCGGATTCTTTAAGGTCGCAATTTGCGACCTTAAAGACTGGACGCGGCCAGCATCGCAAATTCCTTCCCTACGCCTTCACGGAAAACGGCGCGATCATGGCGGCGAACGTCCTCAACAGCCCCGAAGCCGTGCGGATGAGCGTGTTCGTGGTGCGCGCGTTCGTGCAGATGCGCGACCTGCTCGGCAGCACCAAGGAACTGGCGAAGCAACTGGCCGCGCTGGAAAAGAAACTCACCGACCGGCTCGACGGGCATGAAGCCGCCATCATCGAAGTGCTGCGGCGCGTGATGGACATTCTTGATCCGCCGCCACCGCCGCCCGGACCGCCCCGGCGCGAAATCGGTTTTCACGTTGGCATGACGGAACAAAAATCCAAACGGAAGAAAAAGACGTGAATTACAAATTTGCGCGAGTATGATTGAAATCGCGGCAAGGGTGCATGGCAAGAAATAAATTAACCACAGAACAAGTATGAGACTATTCAAATATGTCCCGCCTCAACGGGTGGATATTTTAGTGAATGAAAAAGTTGTTTTTACGCCACCCGGCAAATTTTCCGACCCGTTTGAAATGCGACTGGAGCTTGGTCGTCCGGCAAGAAGAGAATTTGAGCGACAACTTTGTAAGCAAATCAAAAAACAAGCGGTGCGAGAAATTCCAGGATACTGTCGGTTAAGCGCAAGACAACGACGGATCGGAAAAAAAGATCAAACGAGGGGAGTGAATATCGGCGCAATCGGCAACGAATCCTTTCAAGCTGCAATCCAAAGAGAATCTCAACAAATAGGCGTTCTATGCCTATGCGCGACTGAAAAGAATGACTTGATGTGGGATTTTTACGCAAAGGGTTTTCAGGGATTCGTTATTGAGTTTGATAGTGACAACGAGGAATTCAGACAATTGTTGGGCGCGCCTTGGAAAGTGGAGTATATGGATAAAACTCCAGCTTATGACTATTCAAAACCAACGCCACACTTCTTTCGTTTCAAACGCAAATGCTATGAATTTGAAGATGAGTATCGCGTTGTAAGGCCGCTTTACGAATGCACATCAGGAAAAGGAGAAAACGATGTTGAGTTATATTTTCGACCGTTATCACGGAAGTGCGTGAAAGCTGTTTATCTGGGACACAGAATGGAAAAATCCGTGCGCGAAAAAATTCTTGAGCTTTTGAAGGGAACAGAGGTTCAAAAATTCGACGTTGAACCAAAGCAAGACAATTGCGAATTGTCATTTAGAGAAATAAAATAATCATGCTTACCGACCTCATCCATCGCATCGGCATCGCCGCGCCGAATCCAAACTGATTTCAAATTATACCACTTCCCAAAAAGAACCAATTGACAGCATGGCATGCACTGGACATTATCGCTCGACCCCGAACAAAGCCAAAAACATTCAAGATAAAAGGAAAGGAACACGCGATGAAAAACAAATCATATATTGCCGCAATGTCAGTATCGCTATCCGTATTGCTGACTGCCTGCCAGCACACACAAACATCCAAGCCCGAAGCCGCCACGACCACACCAATGGCTGCGCCCGCCGCTCCTGCCGCGCCCGCTGCCATGACTGCGCCCGTTGCTGCTTCCATCCCGGCTTCTGCCGATGAAATCATCGTTGACAACGCCAATCCCGGCTTTAAGTCCGAGGGCACTTGGACAGCGGACGCTGGCGGCAATGACTTCAAGGACGGCTCCGTCTGGGCCACAAGCACCTCTGCTGGCGATGCCGCCAACACCGCCACCTGGACACCCGACATCAAGACCGCCGGCACTTACGACGTGTATGAATGGCATGGCGATGATCCGAATTCGGACCACGCCACCAAAGCGCCATTCACCGTCAAGTCCGATGATGGCACCAAGACAATCATGGTTAACCTTCAAACCAATGCCGGCAAATGGAACCTGCTTGGCACTTTCAATTTTGCGGCGGGCAACGGGGGCAACGTCTCACTCAGCAGCAGCGGTGCTGACGGCAACGTGCTGGCGGACGCAGTGAAGTTCGTTCCGCACCACTAAAATCGGGTTCCAGCAAGTATTTTACTCAAGCCCTCCCTGTCGCGCCTGGCGGGGAGGGTTTTTCATTCAGCATACGGTTAATTCTCCTGCTATGATCGCGCCACATCTGCTCGTCTGCCTGAAGGATTACCGCCAAGCGCGGCGTGAAGAATCCTTATTTCACTTGATTCTATCCGTAATAAAGAATTTGAAACTTGAAATCATAATGTTGTTTTTTCTCGGAGTCTCTGCGGTTAAATATATTTGACACGGCGGCTAAAGTGCGCCAACGTGTCGAGAAGTTGGCTGCGACGTTTCCCTTGCCGTATTGAGAACACACGCTCAAACGCCGGGTTAAAATTGAATTAAATCCATTTTGAACATTTCCGGTCGTCTGCCGTCAAATGCGTTGACGTCCCGAACGTGAGCAGGGAATCCCAGCCATTTCACTACATACAATTTGTTATGCCAAGAGTTTCTACGAGAAAGCCCAGGACAAAAGCTCCTGCCGATGAGTCTGCTGTTGAATCATCGGAACAGAAAATTGAGGGCGCAGCGCAAGCTGCTGCAGTCGAGGCGCCGCCCGCGCCGGAACCGGCATTGCAGCCGCCGTCAAAACCCATCGAGCCGACGAACGATGGCGATGCGAAATTTGAAGAGCGCGAAGAGCGTCGTGGTTATCAACGCGATAAAATCGCCGCGTCAATGAACATCGCCAAGCTGCAGGGAATGCAGATGAGCGAGTTGAACGCGATGGCCAGGGAATACGGCGTGGAAAATTTCGGCACGATGCGCAAGCACGAGGTCATTTTCCACATCCTCCAAAAAAATGCCGAGCGCGCGGGCGTTTTATTTTCCGAAGGCGTGTTGGAAATTTTGCCGGAAGGCTTCGGTTTTTTGCGCTCGCAAAGTTTCAATTATTTGCCCTGCCCGGAAGACATTTACATTTCGCCGTCGCAAATCCGCCGGTTCGATTTGCAAACGGGAAATCTCGTCGCCGGCCAAATCCGTCCGCCGAAGGAAAAGGAAAAATTTTTCGCGCTGCTCAAAGTCGAGGCCGTTGACACCGAAGAGCCGGACAAGGCGAAGGAAAAAACGCATTTCGACAATCTCACGCCGTTGTTTCCGAACAAACGGTTCATCCTCGAGACCGCCGCAGACGAATTGAGCACGCGCGTTCTGGATTTGGTTTGCCCGATCGGCAAAGGTTCGCGCGGCCTCATCGTTGCGCCGCCGCGCACGGGCAAAACCGTTTTGATGCAGAAGGTCGCCAACGCAATCCTTAAAAATAATCCCGAAACATATTTGTTCATCCTGCTGATTGACGAGCGTCCCGAAGAAGTCACGGATATGGAGCGCAGTTGCAAAGGCGCGGAGGTCATCTCGTCCACGTTCGACGAACCGCCGGAACGTCATGTGCAGGTCGCCGAAATGGTCATCGAAAAAGCCAAGCGCATGGTCGAGCACAAACGCGACGTGGTGATTTTGCTCGATTCGATTACGCGATTGGCGCGCGCTTACAACACGATCCAGCCGCATTCGGGAAAAATTCTTTCCGGCGGCGTGGACGCAAACGCGTTGCACAAACCGAAACGCTTTTTCGGTGCAGCCCGAAATATTGAAGAAGGCGGATCGCTGACCATCATGGCGACGGCGCTCGTGGACACCGGCAGCCGCATGGACGAAGTGATTTTTGAAGAATTCAAAGGCACCGGCAACATGGAAGTGCATTTGGACCGCGCGCTCGTTGACCGCCGGATTTTTCCATCCATCAACATCGAGCGTTCCGGCACGCGCAAGGAAGAATTGTTGTATCATCCCGACGAATACAATCGCGTCGTCATTTTGCGCCGCGCGCTCACGGGCGTTCCGCCGGTCGAAGCGATGGAACTCATGCTCGGCAAATTGAAAAAGACCAAGAGCAACATCGAGTTCCTGCTCAACATGAGCGTGGGTTAAAAAATTTCATTGCATCAGTGCGCGCATTTCGGTTTTCATCCGGCGTGTCTCATTTTCGCATTTTTCTAAAATACTGGTTGCCAGTGCTCGTTTGCATGGCGATGATTTTTTCCGCGTCGAGCGATGCGCATTCGCAGCAACATTCGTCGGGAATTTTTGAGCCGTTCCTGCACTGGCTTTTTCCGAAAATGCCGCAAACGGAAATCGAGCGCATCCATCACGGCATCCGCAAATGCGGCCACCTCACGGAATACGCCATCCTCGCGCTGCTGCTTTGGCGCGCGCTGAATCAATCGAAAAACAAATTGTCGCCGTGGTCGTGGCCGCGTTTCAGCGGCGCGCTGCTCATCGTTTTTATTTACGCCGCCACGGACGAGTTCCATCAAATTTTCGTGCCGGGACGAACACCGCTGATGTCGGACGTTTTCATTGATACGACCGGAGGCGCAATTGGCCTGCTCGCGCTTTGGATTTTTCATCTTTGTCGAAAGCCAAAATTGCAAAAATAAAGGGATTATGTCTTTCACAAACGTTCAAAAACAACAGCGACAACTCCCTCTCCCCGCCCAAACGGGGAGAGGGCTGGGGTGAGGGGATTTAAGATTGAAAAACATCGGCCTCCTCACCCTGCCCTCTTCTCCATTCAGGAAGAGAGGGGAAAAATTTGTCAAAATCATAATTCCAAAAAATAAATGAAACGTCCGCTCGTCGCCGTCGTTTCGTTTTATGCAATTGGATTGCTGCTCGCTGAATTTTCTCAACCGCCGTTCGCCGCGCTCTGCGCAATTTCTTTCTTCGCCCTCATTCTCGCCATCACTTTCGAAAAATCCCGACCGATTTTGCTCTGCGCGCTCCTCATTTTGGCCGGCTGGACAAATCTGATTTTTCACACCGCAATCATTTCACCAAACGATTTGCGGAATCTGATCGGCGACAAAACTGAAATCCTTTCCGTTCGCGGAGATTTGATTCGAACACCACAGATAAAAATCATCCAACGCAATGGCGAAGAAACGGAGCATTCGCTCGCACAAATCAAAATTACGGAAATTTGTCGCGACGAGAAATGGCGGCCCGCGTTCGGAAAAATAATTATTTCAACGCCGGGTGAACTTCCGGCAAATTTTTTCTACGGCCAATCCGTCGGAATTTCCGGCGTCATTTCCAAACCTTCGCCGCCATTGGCCGAGGGACTTTTCGACAATCGAAATCATCTGGCGACACGCGGCATTTTTTACGAACTCAAAACCGCTTCCACAAATGACTGGCAATTGTGCGGGCTGATTTTGCAAAAGCCGCCGGTTGCCGACCGATTTTTGAATTGGTCGAAGCGCACGCTCGCGCTTGGCCTGCCCGAAGACGAATCGCTGCGGTTGCTTTGGGCGATGACGCTCGGCTGGCGGACCGCCTTCACCGGCGACGTTGGCGATCCATTTCTTCGCGCCGGAACGATGCATCTTTTTGCAATTGACGGATTAAGAATTGCGTTGATTTCGGGAATGCTCGTCGCGCTGCTGCGCGTGCTGCGCCTCTCACGCGCATGGTGCGGTGCGATTGCGATTCCGGCGATTTGGTTTTACTCCGGCGCGACCGGCTGGGAATCGTCCGCCATCCGCGCGTCCGTGATGATGACGATTGTGCTCGGCGGCTGGGCGCTCAAACGTCCAAGCGATTTGATCAATTCCCTCGCCGCCGCCGCATTTCTGATTTTGCTCTGGGAACCGCGACAACTCTTTGAAGCAAGTTTCCAACTGTCATTTTGCGTCATGCTCGTCATCGGACTGCTGCTGCCAAAATTGAATAATTTCTCGGACCAATTGCTGCAACACGATCCGCTTTTGCCAAATGAACTGATTCCAAAATGGCAGCGCGCAACAATTTCGGTTGCAAGGATTCTCGCGCGTTATTTTTCGCTTTCGCTCGCGGCGTGGCTCGGTTCGATTCCTTTGAGCGCGCTCTATTTTCATTTGTTCAGCCCGATTTCGCCGATTGCAAATCTGATCGCCGTCCCGCTCGGCACACTCGCGCTGATGAGCAACCTCGGCGCGCTGATTTGCGGCTCATGGTTTCCCTTCGCAGCGGAATTGTTCAACAACGCCGCGTGGTTTTTCATGTTCGCGATGCAATGGGTCAGCGAAGAATTCACAAAAATCCCCGGCTCGTATTTTTATGTTCCGTCGCCGTCATGGATTTCAATCGCAATTTATTATGAGATTCTCATCGTCGCCTTGAGCGGGTGGCTGAAAACCGCGCAAAGAAAAATATTTGGTGCGGCGATTCTGATTTTAATTTTCACGGTTTACTTTTTCCGTTGGGAAAATTCACGCAACGAAATCAAATTGACCCTTCTGCCGCTCAACGGCGGACATTCTGTTTTCGTTGATGCCGCCGGACGTCAAAACGACTGGCTGATTGATTGCGGCAATGAAAACGCCGTCAATTTCACCCTCAAAAATTTTCTGCGCGCGCAAGGCGTAAATAAAATTCCACGCCTCGTTCTGACCGAAGGCGATGTTAAAAATTGCGGCGGCACGCCAATGTTGGATGAATTGTTTGGCGTTGGTGAATTGTGGACGAGCGGCGCGAAATTTCGTTCCAACGTTTATCGCGACGCAGTTTCTGAATTTGAAAAATCCTCACGCCATAAATTTTTGAATGGCGGTGACGAAATTGGCTGCTGGAAAGTTTTGCATCCAATCGGCACAAATAATTTCATGCGCTCCGATGACAACGCGCTCGTGCTGCTCGGAAATTTTTCTGGCGCAAGAATTTTGCTGCTTTCCGATTTGAGCCGCGCCGGTCAAAATGATTTGCTTTCGCGAACGAATGATTTGCACGCGGACATTGTCGTCGCCGGTTTGCCAAACGAAGGCGAGCCGCTTTCGGATGCGCTGCTCGATGCGATCCAGCCGAAAGTGATTGTGGTCGCCGATTCGGATTTTCCGGCGACACGGCGGGCAAATTCAAGATTGCAAGAACGGCTTGAGCAAAGAAAAGTTCCCGTGATTTACACGCGCAACTCCGGCGCGGTGACCATTCTTGCGGACAAAAACGGCTGCCAATTGGAAACGATGGACGGACAGAAATTCAATTCCGTTTCTTTTTCAAAGTGACGGAAACGTATTGCGCCTGCGGAATCGGAAACTTTTTAATTTCGACCGTGACTTTCTTTGGCTGGAAATCCGACAAAATCATTTCAGCAATGTCGGCGGCAAGTTTTTCAATCAGTTTCCAGCTTCTGCCTTCGCCAAACTTCAAAAGCTTTTGCGAAACGGCGAAATAATCAACTGTGTCGGCAATAGAATCTGATTGCGCGGCTTTGGCAAAAGACGATTTCATTTCAATCGTCAGCAAAAGTTTTTGCGGCTTGGCGCGTTCCTCGTCCGGCACGCCGACACGATAAAACACTTCGAGGTCAATGATGGAAATTTTAGCCACGATTTGAATTTATAATTTGTGATTTTTGATTTTTGACTTGGAAACCGCAGCGATCAAAACCTTGGTCGGCTTGTTCAATTTCAATTTTTTCGCGTCGGCCAATTTCACCCATCGGAATTCGCGGCCTTCGTCGTTCAATTTCACGCGCGGATTTTTTCCGGTGCAGCGGCAGGTGTAATTCAGCAGGACAAAATGCGCGTCGCGATAAAATTCCTTCGAGTGGATGCAATCCTGCACGAGCACGAATTTGATGCCAGAGATTTTCAGGCCGGTCTCTTCCAAAATTTCGCGGCGCAACGCGGCTTCGTTCGTTTCGCCCCATTTGATTTTTCCGCCGGGAATGCCCCATTTGTCCGACCATTTGTGCGTGCGAATCATCAGTGCTTCATTTTTGGAATTGAAAATCAGCCCGCCAACGGTCGCGAGTGGCGGATGAATGTCCTCAAAATTTTCCGTGGGCTTCAAATGCAAATCGTTCTGTTCAAGCGCGCGACGCAATTCGCCGAGATGCTCGACGATCAAATCCGGTTTGGCCGCGCGCAATTGTTCCAGCGTATTGTAACCGGTCAGAACGGCGCAAGAATGAACGCCGCCGTGCCGCGCGGTTTCGATGTCGTGCTCCATGTCGCCGATGAAAAGTGTTTCGTTCGGCTTCAAATTGTTTTCGCGAAGGATTTCGTGGATTTTTTTCCGCTTGTCCCAGACATCCGTGTAATGTTTTTCCAGAAATATATCGAAGCCGATGACGTCGCATTGGACTTTGAAATGGTCGGCGTGAACGGTGCTCAACAAGAATGTGCGAAGTTTTTTCGCGCGGCAAAATTCCAGAAATTCGCGCGCGTGCGGCAGTTCGCAAACGGAAGCCTGCGCCTGCCGGAAGCTCGTGTGAAACCAGTCTTCGAGCTGCGGCATCGGGACGTGCGGCGTGTGACGGTCGTAAAATTTCGTGAACGGCAGGGAAAATTCGGCGCGAAATTGTTCGAGCGACATTTCTGCTTTGCCGGCTTGCGTCAGAACAAAATTCGACGCTTTCAAGACGGCGGGCAAATCGTCCACGAGCGTGCCAGACCAGTCGAAAATGATGTTGCGGATCACTTCAAAATTAAACCACCAAGACATGAAGACACCAAGTTTTTGTTTCTCTTTGTGCCTTGGTGCCTTTGTGGTTAAGAATTGTTGTGCTCATCGCATTCAATAAACCGTTCGGCGTGCTGTCGCAATTCACCGGCGACGGCTCGAAGAATCGCACGCTTGCGGAATTTGGTTTTCCAAAAAATGTTTATCCGATTGGCCGGCTCGACGCGGATTCCGAAGGTTTACTGCTGTTGAGCGACGAAGCGAAGTGGAACGAAAAATTATTGCATCCGCGCAATGCGCACGGGCGCGAGTATTGGGCGCAGGTTGAAAAAATTCCGTCGCCGGAAAGTTTGGAGAAATTGGAAAATGGAGTTTCGATTCAAGGCCGGAAAACGTTGCCATGCCGCGCATGGATTTTGGAACCGCAACCAGAGGTGGGGTTATCGCGCTGCGATGACCGGACGGCGCAGCGCGCCGTCCCTACCAGAAATCCGCCCATTCGTTTTCGCAAATCCGTTCCCCATTGCTGGATCGGTTTGGAATTGGTTGAAGGCAAAAACCGGCAGGTTCGCAAAATGACGGCGGCGATTGGGCATCCGACGCTGCGATTGATTCGCGTGCGAATCGGAAATTTTTGGCTCGGCGATTTGCCGCAAGGAAAATGGAAATTTTAACGAATGAAGAATACAAATTGATTCAAGACAATTAATCAGACTTCGGTTTTTTGTATTGAGACATAACTTCATCAAATGATTTGCCTTGAGAAAAAAGTTCCGCGTCTCGTTGTTGCAATTCTTCAAGACGATGCTCGACGCCATGTTTCCAGCGACCAATGCGAATCAATCCACTAACTAAAAGCAACATTTGTAGTGTAGCAGCAATGCCAAACAAGATACCGACAACCCAACCAACAAGGCACAAAATACCAGTCTGTTTGAGAGCAAACCAAAAACCACCTGCCCCGATTGCACAGGTTGGAACAAAAATAATTAAAAATTTAACAGTGACACCTAACATTTTGATTTTGAAAGATTATTTCGCATTGAAAAAATAAGACAACAGTTAAATCTCGCACTCATTGACGCAAGTGAATTACAACAGTAATTTCAACGTGTGATTGATGTTGCCGAAATTCATCCTCGCGCAGCGATGGCCAAAAATAAATTTGAGCCGTTGGCAAAGGAAATTTATGCGCTCAAGAAACAATTGAACGCCGTCATTCTCGCGCACAATTATCAGGTGCCGGAAATTCAGGACGTGGCGGATTTTGTCGGCGATTCTCTCGGCCTTTCGCAGCAGGCGGCAAAGACGCAGGCGGACGTGATTGTTTTCTGCGGTGTTCATTTCATGGCGGAGACGGCGAAAATTTTGAACCCGAACAAAATCGTCGTGCTGCCGGACAAGGACGCGGGCTGCTCGCTGGAAGAAAGTTGTCCGGCGGAAAAATTGGCAGAGTTGCAGAAAACCAATCCGAATTTCTGGACAATCGCCTACATCAATTGCAGCGCGGCGGTGAAGGCGTTGTGCGACGTGATTTGCACGAGCGGCAACGCGGAGAAAATTGTCCGCGCCGCGCCGAAGGACAAGGACATTTTGTTCGTGCCGGACGAAAATCTTGGCCAATGGGTCATGGAGCAAACCGGACGTCCGATGACTTTGTGGAAAGGAAATTGTTACGCACACGTCGAGTTTCGCCGCGACAGTTTGCTGAAATTAAAAGCACAATTCCCCGACGCGAAAGTTGTGGTTCATCCGGAAAGTTTGCGCGAGGTGCGAGATTTGGCGGATTCGGTCTGCTCGACGGAGAAGATGATTGATTACTGCAAAACGAATCCGGCGAAGCAATTCATCGTCGTCACGGAATCGGGAATCATTCATCGGATGCAAAAGGAATGTCCGGGCAAAGAATTTTTATGTGCGCCGGTTTTCAACGCGATGCAATTGCCATCGGACAATTGCCGTTGCAGCGAATGCAAATACATGAAGATGAATACGCTCGAAAAAGTCCGCGATTGCATGAAGAACCTCGCGCCGCGAATCGAGTTGCCAGCAGAAATTTTGAAGCGTGCGCGTTTGCCGATTGAGCGGATGCTGGAAATTTCAGCAAAGCCGATTGAGAACGCAGGTTGAGCAAATCAAACCTGCTCTGCCATTTGAGGCGCTGGCGCGGCGACGCTTTCCATTTTTGCTGCTTCGATCTTTTCGATGCGATGACGACGTTTGGCCCCGTGCAGTTCAAATTCCACTTCGTCGCCAACTTTGTGATTGAGCAACGACTGTCCGACGGGCGTGAGGTAGCTGATGATTCCCTGGTCGGGATCGGAATCCCAGGCGCCAAGGATTGTGAATGATTCGGACTGGTTCGTTTCAAGATTCATGGCCTGGACAAGTGTGCCGATGCCGACGGCGTCAGTCTTGGCATTTGAAAAATCCGTGCCACGGGCGCGTGTCAATTGCGATTCCAGTTCGTCCTTGCGGCGCATGAGAACTTTTTGCATTTCCTTCGCCGCTTTGTATTCGTGGTTCTCGCGCAAATCGCCGTAGCTGCGCGCGATGGCAATTTCCTTCGAGTTCGCAGGAATTTTTTTCTGCACGAGTTCGCCGTATTCGGCGCGGCGGCGTTCGAGACTTTCCCAAGAGACGAGCAATGTCGAATCCTGTTTGGTCTGTTCGCCGGTGATGAGCGATTGCACGGCGGGATGCGCCTTGACGAGCCGCGCGAGCAATGAGCGCTTGTCCATGTCATCGAACACGGGCGAAAGCTGAAGCGCGCGCGTCAAATCTTTGATGACCTCGATGTCGGCGCTCGCGGTCAATTCGCCGAGCAATTCCTGGTCTTCCAGAATAAAATCGCGCAGGCGGTTCGAACGTTTTTCGTTGAACTGGTCGCGCTCCATCGCCGTGAGCATCGCGCGAAAAACTTCCGGGCCGAGGATGTCCACAAAGTCTTCGTTGCGCTCGCGGCCAAACCACAAGAGCAATTCGCTGCTGGCGGTATGCTGGTTGACGGATCGCGCGAGCGTTTCCTTGAGCAAATCCAACTTGCCTTCGTGAACGAGCAGGCTCACGAATTCTTTCGCCAGCTTCGCGGAAACCAGATTCAGAGAGCCGCGCAAAATTTCCTGCCAGCGTTCGGGATTGGCCTGTTTGAACGATTCGAGCGCGCGGTGATGTTTGGTGGCAGGAATGGCTTCGAGCAACGGACCGAACTTGATTCCATCCTGCGTCCAGATTTGCGTCGCGGAAATTTCTCCCGCGACCGGTTCAACTTCTGCGGCGTGGCGCAATTCGTCGCGCATAAAAATCGCTTCCAGCGCGACCGCCGGCTGCGTGCGTTGATGCGAAACGATGTCCGCGTTCAGCGCAGAAATGATTTCGTTCGCCGCCGTCTGCTTGTCCTTCAAATCGGAAACGACTTTGAGGATTTCAGCGACGACCGCGACGCGCGCCTTCAAACCTTTCGCCGCGCGAAAATCCGCGAGCGAACGGTCTTGCAACGAAGTTTCCTGCACTTGAAAAACAACCGGCTCGGTTTTTTTCACCGGCACGATGAAATGGCCGTCCTTTTTCATTTCGCGCTTGGCTGTTTCCCACCATTTTTTCCAATCATCGCGGATCACGTCCGGCACGAGCGAGTGCTGGATTTGATCCACCGTCGCCTTGCCGCCGAAACTATTCAGCACCATCTTGATCAAATCCAAATGATGCGCGGCCAACTGGCGGACGGCTTCGAGATCATTCGCCTTGCGCGCGAGAATGTGGTCTTTCGGAATCGGTTTGAGATTTTCGGCAGCGAACGCCAGATCCATCGTGTGACCTGGTTTGCCCGGAAAATCAATCGTGAAACGCGCGAACACCGTATCCACTGCCTTGATTTTGCCGAAACCCCAACTCCGATGCTGGCAGCAACCGCCTTCGACCAGTTGCGTCAACGGTTCAACGTGGCGGCCTTCGATTTTCCCCGCAGCCGCCAATTTCTCAAATTCTTGTTTCATAAAAAAATCGTATTTCTGTCGTCACGGATTCACTATGTCTCCATTAAACGTGGTGAACGAACAAAAACCAAGACAAATTGCGGCGCGAGTTTTGCAGCAGCGACGCGCCAACGGCGAATTCACGGAACATTTGCTTGAACAGGAATTGGCGAATGCAAAATTATCCGCGCCGGATCGCGGCCTCTGCCAGGAAATTGTTTATGGCGTCGTGCGCTGGCAGGCGACGCTCGACTGGCTCATCGCGCGGAAAACCGACGGACGCGAACAGAAATCCGCGCTGCAAAATCTATTGCGCCTCGGCCTCTATCAAATTTTCTGGTTGGATAGAATTCCCCCGCACGCAGCCGTCCACGAAACCGTTGAAATTGCGAAACAAAACGGTTTTGGCCCGCAAGCCGGTTTTGTGAACGCCATTTTGCGCGGCTGCTTGCGCGAATTTGACGAAACAAAAAATCTTCTCGCCGAATTGAAAATCAAAAATCCGGCGATTGGACTTTCCCATCCGCAATGGCTCGTTGAAAAATGGCGAAAACGATTTGGCGATGAAAAAACGTTTCAACTGCTCGAATGGAACAACACGCCGCCGAAAACGTTCGCGCGCGTGAACACTTTGAAAACCGACGCGGGCAAACTCATTGAAAAATGGCGCGAAGAAAATGTGGATTATGACTTCTTCCGTAGCGGCGGTCTGCCGACCGCCGCATTTCTTGTTGAAAACGAATCCGGCTTTCTGCCGAAAGCCGCTACGGAAAATTTAGTTTTTGAACTTAAATCGCACCCGCCGCTGAATTCTTTGCAAAGCTTTCGCGACGGCTGGTTTTACATTCAAGACCCAAGCACATTGCTTGCGGTAAGCGAACTAAATCCGCAATCCGGCGAAACCATTCTGGATTTATGCGCCGCGCCCGGCGGCAAAACGACGTTCATCGCGCAATTGATGAACAACGAAGGCAAAATCATCGCCTGCGACGTTTCTGAAGAACGGTTGAAATTGATCCAGGAAAATTGCGCGCGACTCGGCGTGACGTGCGTTGAAACAATTTTGCCTTCCGCTCTCGATCCTCGACCTTCGACCTTCGACCGGGTTTTAATTGACGCTCCCTGCTCGAACACCGGCGTCATGCGGCGGCGCGTGGATTTGCGGTGGCGAATTTCGCCGGAAGAAATTTCGCGCTTGCAACAAACGCAATTGGATTTGCTCAAGCTCGCGTCGGCGAAATTAAAAGTTAATGGCGTTTTGATTTACAGCACTTGCAGCCTTGAGCCGGAAGAAAATTCCGAAGTCGTGAAAGAATTCTTGCGAGAGCACAACCATTTCAAGCTGGAAAAGGAACGCGAATTGCCGCCTTTTGCCGATCATGTGGACGGCGCATTTGTGGCGCGAATGACATTGGAAACGTGAGTTGGCCGACAGATTCGCGTTTCTAAAGCTTGAATTTCAATCCTTTATTTGGCACAGAAAGAGTTCCAATGAAAAAATTATTTTTGATTTGCGCGGCACTGGCCATTGTCGCGATAAAAGCGCAGGCGCAAACGGATTTGATTGCGCGAATTCATTTTCTTGGCGGCGATAAAATTTCCGCCGACACCAATTCCGCCGCGTTCGCAAATGAATTTACTTCGCCCGAAGCGCGCGCGCTGGAAAATCAAACGTTCGACAAACTTTCGCGCACGCCGTTTGCGTGGTTCAAATCAAAAATGCCCATAGGCGCAAACGACGGCACGGCGCAATTGCGTCCGCTTCTGGACGATTTGCTGAAATCAGAATGGATTTTTGAAATTCGTGACGCGAACGGTTCGCCGGAATATACGCTGGCAATTCATTTGAGCAACGAACGCGCACAAATTTGGAGTAAAAATCTTTCCGCGCTTTTGCAAAGTTGGACGGGCATTGGAATCGCGCAGGATAAAGCCGACAATTGGGAGTTGAAAAAACATGACGCGCCAAATTTGTTTCAATTCGGCCACTCCGGCGATTGGGTCGTGATTGATTGTGGACAAGATAAATTGTCTTTGCGTAAAGAAATTCTTTCGATTCCAGACAAAATTGTCCCACCCGAAACTAATTGGCTTTCTACCGATTTGAACTGGCCGCGTTTGGCACAAATTTTTCCGGCATTGCGCGAATTTGATTTTCCGAAAATCCAAATGCAAGTCGTCGGGCGCGATGCGAATTTTCATTTCAATGGAAAGTTGATTTTGTCGCAACCGCTGCCGCCGCTCGAAAAATGGCGAATGCCGACAAATGCGATTCATCAGCCGTTCATCAGCTACACCGCCGTGCGCGGAGTCGCGCCGTGGCTCGAAAAGCAAAAGTGGTTCCAACCGTTTGAACCTCAACCGCAGCCAAACCAAATTTTCGTCTGGGCGCTGCCGCAAATTCCATTTCAAACGTTCGCCGCCGAGCCGGTGCCGAATGCCGGCGCTGCGCTCGCGCAACTTGATAGTAATCTGTCCGCAAACACAAATTGGCAAAGCCATTTCATGATGCCGATGAAGTCGTCACTGACAAACAACCAGCTTTCGTTCACAGGCGTGCCCTTCATCGCGCCAAACATCCGAGCCATGCACGAAGCCGATGGCGATTTTCTGGTCGGCGGATTTTTTCCGAACACGCCGCGCAGCAAACCGTTGCCGCCGGAATTGTTCGAACAATTGAATCAACCAAACCTCGTTTATTACCATTGGGAAATCACGGCGGAACGGCTGAAGGCATTGCCGGAATTGAGCCAGCTCGTCCTCATGGTCACGAGCCATCAACAATTGAACGGCCAATCTGTCGCGCATCAATGGCTGGCAAAAATCGGGCCGACGCTCGGCAATTGCGTGACGCACGCCACGGAAACTTCGCCGACAGAAATTTCGTTCACGCGCAAAGCGCCCGGCGGTTTGACGGCGATTGAATTGCTCGCGCTGGCGAATTGGTTTGAATCGCCGAACTTCCCGGCGTTCGATTTGCGTCTGCCGGAACGCCCGAAATTGAAAATGCGTCCGCATCCGAAAATTCTTTCCGCGCCGATGTCCTCGCCCGCGCCGGCAATTCCTGTTCCGGTGCAAAAATAATTTCATGCTCAAGCTCGGCGTCAACATTGATCACGTCGCGACGTTGCGCGAGGCGCGTTATCGCGGTCGCGGATTCGGCGAACCTGATCCGGTCGAGGCGGCGCGCATTTGCGAAGCGGCGGGCTGTCACGGCATCACGGCGCATTTGCGCGAGGACCGGCGGCATATCCAGGACCGCGACATTTGGAAGCTGCGTGAAACTGTCAAAACGCGTCTGAATCTGGAGATGGCCAACGCGCCGGAAATCATCGCCATCGCGTTGAAATTGAAACCGGAAATTGTTTGCATCGTGCCGGAGCGGCGATTGGAAGTGACGACGGAAGGCGGATTGGATGTTGTCGCGAATGAAAAATCTCTGGCCGAAACGCGGAAAAAAATGAACGACGCGGGAATTGAAGTGAGTTTGTTCATCGCGCCGGATGAAAAACAGATCAAGGCGAGCGCAAGAGTTGGAAGCCAGTTTGTCGAATTGCACACCGGACAATTTGCGGAAGAATTTTTTCTTCGTAGGAGCCGAGGTAACGAGGCTCATTCTGAAAAATCGGAAATCGGAAATCGGAAATCGGAAATAAGTCAGAGACTCCTTACGTCGTCTCCTGCAAATGAAAACGAATTGCAGCGGTTGGTTTTCGGCGCAAAGCAGGCGCACGCGCTTGGATTGAAAGTGAATGCTGGGCATGGGTTGAATTATAAAAATCTACCGACACTTTGCCGCGTGCCGCATTTGGTGGAATTAAACATTGGGCATAGCATCGTAAGCCGCGCGGTGATGGCCGGCTTGGAAGTTGCCGTCAAAGAAATGCTGCGGTTAATGGAGAATTATCCAGCAAAGAAATGATTTCAGCTTTCGGTTATGATTGCCATCATGCTCGACCGAAATGGCGGAATTGAGGTTAAAACAGGTAAAATGTTCCCGAAATGTTGCAAAAATTTGTTTTGACCAATGGTCTGATTTTTTGCTAGCGTTAAAAACAGTCATTAGTTCAAACTTTCTTTGAATGAAAGCAGACTGATGCCGTCTATATAATCCAGTAACCAATTCAGCGGGTATGAAGAAAATTTTTGCTTCGATAGGACTGGCGGCAGCCGGAACGGCCAGCCTTCATGCTTATGCGCTTCTTGATGCGGGTGACGACAAGGTCTGGGACGTGGCAGCGACGTTGCGCGGATTTTACGACGACAACTACGTCACGTCGTCCGCCAAGCAAAGCAGCATCGGATTTGAACTCACGCCGACATTTCAATTGAACATGCCGTTGCAGCAAACGGAAATTGGGCTGAAATATACTTACGGATTGTATTACTATCAAAAGCGGGAAGAACTCGGCCAAAATCCGATTGACCAAACGCATCAATTTGATTTGTGGGTTGACCATGCGTTCACGCCGCGTTGGGACCTTCAATTTGGAGACACGGTGACAGTGGCGCAGGATCCGGCATTAGTAAATGCTGGCACTGCCAAGCGTGTTGAAGGAAATAATCTTGTTAACACCGCTCACGCCACGTTGACCACGGATTGGACTCGAAAGTTTTCGACGGCGTTAAGTTACCAGAATACGTTCGTCAGATATGATAATAGCGGCGGAACGGCGATAACGCCAAGCTATGCGGGCTTGTTGAATCGCGTTGACCAGACTTTTGGATTGGAAGGCCAATGGCATTTTTCCCGAACTACGGTTGGTTTGGTTGGTTATAATTTTGAAATTGTCAATTATACCGGCAATGAACCAATTGCTGTAAATACGGTTCCGCCGTTCCAACCTTATTTCAGCAGTATCCGCGATAATATGTCGCACATTGGCTATGTGGGCGCGCAGCACGCTTTTTTGGAAAATCTTTCCGGCAGCGCCAAAGCAGGTGTGCAATATACCACTGATTACAAGGATCCAAACTCGACAAAATCATTAGGGCCTTACGCGGATATGTCGCTGATTTACACTTATGCCGCAGGCAGCTATATGCAGATTGGATTTACCGAAAGGCGAAATGCAACGGACGCAGTGGGGGTGGATTCCAGCGGACGCATCACTCAAGACCAGGAAAGTTCCGTGCTTTATGGTTCCATCAATCATCCGTTGACCCCGAAGCTGACGGGCAGCATTGTGGGAGATTATCAGCATTCGATTTATCATGACGGAGCGTTCAACAATGGTTCGGCTGATTTTTACAGTCTTGGTTTGAATCTGGCTTACGCTTTCAACCGGCATTTTTCATCTGATGTCGGATACAATTTCAATTATTACAAGTCCGCCGCCGGCGGGAATTACACGCGCAATGTGATTTATTTGGGTGTCACGGCTTCTTATTAAACCTTGTCTTGAAGTCGGCGGATTTGTGAGCCAAGATTATTGAACGCTTGAACGGGAGCGGGGTCATAACCCTGTCTCCCATTGTTTTTATTTTATGGAACCAGCAAAAAGTCAAATGCCGCCCGCGCAGGAAAGCACGCTTCATTTTCTTGATTATTGGCGCATCATTCGCATTCGCAAGACGGTCATCATTTCGGTTTTCCTGCTCATTTCGCTTACGGCAACGGTCGTGACGTTTATTTTGCCCAGATATTATTCCAGCACGGCGCGCATTGAAATCAATCCCGACAGCGGAGTCATTTCTGGAATGACCGCCTCGCCCGCATCTTCAGTGATGGGCTACGATCCGTATTTCATCCAGACGGAATTTTCCAAGATGCAATCTGAACAGGTGTTGGGGCGGGTGATCAGCGCTTTGAATTTGAACCAGCATTGGGGTGAAAAATTCAACAACAACTCTCCTCTCAAGACAGACGACACCATGCAGTTCCTCAAGCAACGCATGAGCTTGAGTCCGGAGCGCAACACCAAATTGATTGACATCAGGGTTTCGAGTGATAACCCCGCAGAAGCCGCGCAATTGGCCAATGCCATCGCCCAAGCCTATCAGGATTATCGTCTGGAACGATGGAAAACCAATACAATGGTTGGTATCAGAGCCTTGGAGACTGAGTTTGCGGAGGATCAGGCGCGCATTCAAGCCGTTCAGACAAATGTAGATGAACTTCGCAGGGATTTGCACATTGTTGATCTCGATCCCAATTCG